>DASQEG010000124.1:0-3204 GCA_035633775.1 Bryobacteraceae bacterium | reverse complement strand
CACCGAAGGCCGTGCCGCCGCCCCGGCAGGCACGACAGTCCCCGCCCTCAGCACAGTCCACGGAGTCAGCACAGTCCACGGAGTCAGCACAGTCCTCGGAATCAGCACAGCCCCCGCAGTCAGCGCAATCCGGGCCGGCATCGCCCTCCCGAGTGGCTGATCCCGGCGCCAGGAAGATCGAGCTGGGACCTGCCCAGGAAGTTGCGCGCGTGCTGCCGTCGGCCTCGGGCACCACTCCACCAGTCTCCGCCGATGCCGGGACCGCAGCACAGACATCAGCTGCCCCGTCTGCCTCCAGTCCCCCAACCCGATCCTCGCCGGTACCGGCAACATCGGTGCCAGCCCCTGCAGGGCCTTCGGTCCAGTTCGTGCCTCCGAGGCTCGCTCGCCAGCCCCGACCCGTGGTCGTACCGCCTGATCTGCGGCGCATGCTCAATCACGAAATGGTGATCTCCGCCAAAGTGTCGGTGGACGCTCAGGGACGCGTCAAACGGGTGGTGCCGCTGAACTCCCTTAGCCGCATCGAGCGATCCATTTGGCAGTCGTACGCTTCCGTGATCACAACGTGGGAGTTCGATTCGGCTGTGCAGAACGGCAAGCCGGTGCCCGGTGAGACCATCCTTCGGTTCCGGGTGCAGCCTGCACGATAACAGAGTTTATTGGCCGAAGCAGTACAAGGCCGAACGTGTTCTGAGATAGATCTCGTTGTCGGCGATGGCAGGAGTGGCGAATGCCTCGTCACCAAAGTCGGCCCGGCCAACGATGTCCCACGTGTCGCGCTCGGCCTTCACGACCGTGAGGTTCCCATTGCGGCTGATGAAGTAAACGTGCCCGCCGCCCGCAACGGGCGACGCGTAGTACGTGTCAAGCCCGCCAGCCAATCGGTCCTGCTTTAGGATGCGTCCGTTCTTCGCGTCCACGCTGGTGAGGATGCCGCCATCCTTGATCAGGTAGAGGGCTCCGCGATACAGCAGCGGCGACGGCACGTTCGGCAGAAACTTCTGCATGCGCCACGCGATATTCGGGCTGCCCGTAAGGTCGCCGCGTGCGCCCCCGGGTCGGACGGCAAGCAGCGCGTTGCGTGAAGCCCGTCGCGCACGATAGTAGAACCAGTCACGCTCATCCACATAGCCGTCTGTCGCCAGATCAAGATCGCCAAAGCCTTTCTGCAGCCTCGGATCGGCGGCGAACTCGTCCCGCGCGATCTTCTTGTCGCCGTTCGCGTCGAACTTGCCCAGAGTGTCTTCGAACGTCGGCGTCTCCGCCGGCTGATCGGCTTCACCGCCGTTTTCCCACCAGTGCGCGTAGACCATTTCACCGTCGACAATCGGGGTTGACTTCGGCTGCCACGACAGTCCGGTGATCCACCACAGCTTCTCGCCTGTTTGCACGCTGTACGACGCGAGCTGGTACGCCCCGGGAACAATCAGTTCCGCCGGCCCCTTCGAGGGCTTGAACAACGCCGGTGTCGAATACGAACGAGTCGACTCTGGTCGATCTGTCTTCCACCGAACGCGGCCCGTTGTTTTGTCAACTGCCAGCAGAAACGACCCTGTGTCCTGATCGCACAAAAGAATCAGGAGGTCATTGACCAGAATCGGCGACGAGCCATGTCCATTCGAGTTATTGAAGGGCCCAAGCGGAAGCGTCCAGCGGCTTTTGCCATTGAGGTCGTACGCGAGCAGCCCATAGTCGCCAAAGAAGACGTAGACGTTCCGGCCATCCGTCACCGGGCTTGGTGAGGCAGGCGAGTTCGTGGGCTGATAAGTCTCCGACCGCGGCCGCGGTGCCGCACGCTTCCACAGAACCTTGCCGCTGCTGCGGTCAATGCAAATGGTGTAAAGGTCGCCGCCGACATCCACCACCTTGCCCGCCGCAGGTGCCGGAGCGTGCTTCGAGGGATCAGCGGCGGTCAGAAAGATGCGGTTGCCGACGATCACCGGCGACGAGTGCCCTGGGGGCAAATCGAGCTTCCACCTGACGTTCTTCTCCGGCCCAATCTCCACCGGCAAGCTTGCGGCATCCGACACGCCCGACCCGTTCGGCCCGCGAAACTGGGGCCACTGCGCCCAAGCCGCGGTCGACGTCAGGGTGAGGGCTAAGAGGCACACAGCGCGCTTCATCTGCACATCATAGCTGTCACGGAACCAGCGTGTTACGATCTGCGCTGAAGTGATCAAACGAGCCTTTCTCTCCATCGCTATCACTGCCGCCCTGCTCTGCGGCCAGACGAAGCTTTCTCCCGAACGTCTCCGCCGAGCGGACGATGTTCTGGCGGACTACGTTCAGCAGAACCGGATCGCGGGGGCAGTGGCGGTCGTGCTGCAGGACGGAAAGCCGGTGTACGAGCGCGCTTTTGGCTGGGCCGACAGGGAAGCCAAACGCCGCATGGAACTGAACACGATCTTCCGCATTGCCTCGCAGACCAAGGCGCTTACGAGCGCGGCGGTTCTGATGCTCGTCGAAGAAGGCAAAGTCGGTCTGACGGAGCCGGTGGGCAACTTCATCCCAACGTTCAGGAAGACCACCGTCCTGGACGCTGAGGGGCGCAGCGTTGCTGCCAAACGTGCAATCACGGTTCACGATCTGCTGACGCACACCGCCGGCATCTCGTATGGAAGGGACGCACACCTAGCAGAGGCGTATCGGGCGAAGGGGCTTGGGCCGGCTGCGGGGAACGGCTGGTACACGGCTGACAAAGATGAGCCGATCTGCACCACGATGGAGCGCCTGGGCACCCTGCCCTTCGTTGCCCAGCCTGGCGAGAAGTATCAGTACGGCTACAACACGGACGTCCTTGGCTGCGTCGTGGAGAAGGCGTCAGGCATGCCGCTGGACCGCTTTGTCGCTTCGCGGATCACGGGGCCGCTCGGCATGAAGGACACGCGGTTCTTCCTGAGTGCGAGTGAGCGCGCGCGGTTCGCGGCGGTGTATTCGAGCAACGAGGGCACCTACGTCCGTGCGGTGGAGGGCCCAACCGGACAAGGCAACTATGTCGAGGGTCCACAGAAGAGCTTTGCCGGCGGTGCAGGACTGACTTCAACGGCTCATGATTACGCTCGATTCCTCGAGTGCATCCGACGTGGTGGTGAGTTGGACGGTGTGAGGATCCTGTCACCACGAGCAGCAAAGCTGATGCACACGAATCAGTCGGGCACGCTTCATTCCACTAATGGCATGGGATTCGGGTACGGCTTCGATGTG
>DASQEG010000123.1:0-2943 GCA_035633775.1 Bryobacteraceae bacterium | reverse complement strand
CGAAGATCAATTCCCATAAGCTCCGGCGCAACGTCACAATGCTTGAAGGTTCTGGTGGAAACATCGCCGTGCTGACGGGACGTGACGGCAAGCTTTTGGTAGACGCTGGGTTTACGGTTTCACGGGCAGCGCTGGTGAACGCGCTCGCAGCGATCAGTCCTGATCCGATCAAGAACCTTATCAACACACATTGGCACACCGATCACACGGATGGCAATGAATGGCTGCACGCGGCCGGTGCGGCGATCACCGCACACGAAAACACAAAGAAGCACTTGTCTGTCGATACCCGTGTGGAAGGTTGGAACTTTACGTTCCCGGCGGCGCCGAGGGGAGCGCTGCCGACCACTTTGGTCACGACCGAGCACCGGATGAGCGTCAACAACACTCGCATTGAGGTTCAACACTACCCGGCGGCCCATACCGACAGTGACATTTCGGTTCACTTCACCGACGCCGATGTGTTTCATGCGGGCGACACATGGTGGAACGGTGTTTACCCATTCATCGACTACTCCACGGGCGGTAACATTGATGGCGCGATCCGCGCGGCGGAAGCGAATTTAGCCTCCGTTGGCAGCAAGACGATCGTCATCCCTGGCCACGGAGCCGTCGGGGGCAAGTCCGATCTTGCGGAGTTTCGCGACATGCTGGTGGATATCCGCCACAAAGTAGCTGCACTGAAGAAACAAGGGCGGTCTTTGGAGGACACTGTGACGGCCAGGCCAACCGCGGCTCACGACGGCAGGTGGGGCAACTTCCTGATCACGCCCGCTGTGTTCACTGCGCTGGTGTACTCGGGCGTTTAAAAGTCGGCTGACAGGTGCTGCAATGGACCAGTACTAAATTCTCGTATCGGGAGTGTGGAAGCGGGAAATATCTGGCCTGGACTACAGCGAGCGCCGGGCGCCGTACGGCCAAGGTCGAGAGCAACGACACGGATCGCCTTGTGCCTCATCAAGGTGTAGCCGCTGTAACATCCCATCAAATCTTCGGATTCACCGCTTTCGGAGCCGACGCAAAGCAAGCCGCTGGCCGCAGTGCAAACTGCAATGCATACGATCGCATGAAAGGCTGTGATGAGCACAATAACTACGCTAGACGGAACACAGATCTACTACAAGGACTGGGGCAAGGGACAGCCTGTCGTATTTAGCCACGGCTACCCCTTGACGGCAGATGCCTGGGAAGACCAGATGATTTTCCTGGCTGCGCGCGGATACCGCTGCATCGCACACGACCGCCGCGGCCACGGGCGCTCAGGTCAGCCGTGGGATGGCAACGATATGGATACTTATGCTGACGACCTCGCGGCATTGCTCCAGGCGCTGGATTTGCACGATGTAATCCATGTCGGTCACTCTACGGGCGGCGGAGAAGTGGCGCGCTATATCGGCCGCCACGGGACGGAGCGTGTCGCCAGAGCGGTGCTGATTAGCGCGGTACCGCCGCTAATGCTCAAGACCGAGGCAAATCCGGGTGGTTTGCCGTTAGCGGTGTTCGATGAACTGCGGGCAGGCGTGATGGCCGATCGTTCGCAGTTTTTCAAGGACCTGAGTATCCCCTTTTACAACGCCAATCGTGCAGGTGCGTCGATCTCACAAGGACTAATGGACTCCTTCTGGCTCCAGGGGATGCTCGCGAGCCACAAGGCCGCCTTCGAGTGCATCAAAGCGTTCTCGGAAAGTGATTTCACAGAGGACTTGAAGAAGTTCGACATCCCGACTCTGATCCTTCATGGCGACGACGACCAGATCGTACCAATTGGCGCCTCCGCGCTTATGTCGGCAAAGCTCGTCAAGGGCGCCACGTTAAAGGTTTACTCCGGAGCTTCTCACGGAATGTGCTCAACGCTCAAGGATCGCGTAAACGCGGACCTCCTTGCATTCTTTGGGCAAGGGCGGGTGCAAAGCCACGCTGGTGCGTCTTCGTAGTCGAAAGGAGAGGTTGGCTCCTTGCGTTGATCCAACCTGCGACCACGAGGACACTTCATTGCTAAGACCATTCTTATCACCCGCTGTTCGAGCAGCATCGGAAGAGCCACGGCTCTTCATTTCGCTGGCATGAGCTGGAATGGCATCTCCACAATGCGCCAAGCGGAGGTGGAGACAGATCTGCCAAGTTCAGATGGCATTCTCGTGACGAGACTTATTGTGCAGACCGCTCGAGTATAGCCGGAGCGCTCGGGGGCGCGCATTTCGCGATTCGGACGATTCACGATCTGGTTAACAACGCTGGGTTTGGTCTCCTCGGTATCTTCGAATCCATTCCTGAATTCGCCTCACCGCCGCCGTCGAGAAGGTTGGCCGAGGGCAAGCGCCGATGCGTCTCAACGACAGCACGCGACCCTCCGTCGAGAGGCTCGCGACGATCAGTCTGCGGGAGCTAGAGAGCGTTGAGGCTGGTCAGACCTATCCGACGACGCCTCTAACGTTTTTCGGATCAGTGTTCATCCCGGCCGGACGTTCCACCGCGCGCGGAACTGGAGTCCGCGGCGCGGCGTGAGTACTAGCAGGAATAGTACGTCTTGGGAATGTGTTGAAGCGACCAGTTTGCGTAAGCTTGGTTCAACGTCAAAGACATTCCAGCGGTGGACGAACGCACGGTCGGTCTTTACAGCACAGGCTGAGGGACACACTGACGAATCCGCCCATTGATTGGACGAATGAAAGTTAATCGTCAAGGAATTGGACCAATATGCGCCTATCTCAACGTTTTTTGCTCGTATCTCTGTTGCCCCTGCTTGCAATCGTTGCACCGGTACAAGCAGAGCAAATCAGAGTCAACATGACAGTCGACAACTCGTACGCCTTGTTTTACGGTACAGAGACAGCAGCGACGACTTTCGTAGGCTCAAACTTCAACTGGATGACAACAGAGACGTACACCTTTGATCTCCCCTCTGACCACTACCTGTACGTCGTTACCGCTTCAGACCGCTCA
>DASQEG010000122.1:0-4326 GCA_035633775.1 Bryobacteraceae bacterium | reverse complement strand
CGCCGGCAACGGCGCTCACGCGGTGACTCTCACTGTCCACCGAAAGAGCAGCATCACAACATCCGCTGCTGTTTCAGTATCGGCCTGAAGGGCACGCCGGGCAGCAACGCCATCGCCCGGGCTGAGGGCATTGCATACGGACCAAGCTGCTCAGGATCTGCTGATGGCAACCGGGAAAATAGTCAGGAGCGCTTGCAGTGAGTCCCCCGCTCGACGAGCTCGGGATGCACGATGTGTTGAAGGTGCTCAGGTGCCTCTCCAGCCATGGCTCGGATCAGGAGATCGACGGCCAGGCGGCCGATCTCCACTGCGGGCGCACTCAGGGCTGTGAGGGGCGGATCGACGAGCCGGGCCGGCTGATTGTCTTCGCAGGAAACAACCGCTGCGTCCCGTCCTGGAACCAAGCCCTGAGCTCGCAACGCCCGCATGCAGCCGATCGCGAGGAGGTCGTTGCCGCCGACGAAGGCCGTAGGCGGGGGCTCCTCACTCAAGATTCTCAGAGCTGCGGCGTACCCGCTCGTATCGGTGAATCCTGCATCGATGACATAGCGCTCGCTTAACGGTAGCCCGGCTTCGGCTAGCGCGTCGCTATATCCGCCTCGAGCTCGTTGGCTGAAAACAAACTGTCCCCCAGTGTTCACAAGCGCGATGCGTTGGTGGCCCAGACCAGTCAGCAGCCGCACGGCTTTCAGCGCGGCCCAATACCGATCCACGTCCACAAACGGGAAGACCCACCGCCCAGGCGATTGGCCAATCGTGACGAACGGTACTCTCTCCTTCAGAAGATAACGGATGCGGCGGTCGCTCTTGCTCGTACGTCCGAATATGAAGCCGTCGACGCGCTTGCCTTCCACCAAGCGGCGGAAGGCAAGCAGGTCATCCGGCGGCTCTTCGCCCATCGTCACGAGGGTGTCCATGCCTCGGGACTGCAGAGCCTCATCGATCCCCTGTAGGTAGGCGAGGAACATTGGCGGGATAAACTCATCGAAGGGAGGCGTGAGCACCACAGCCACCGTGCCCGTCCGCCCCTCGGCCAGACGCTTTGCCAGGGTGTTAGGGCTATAGCCAAGCGCCTTCGCGGCTCGCAACGTGCGCTCGCGCGTCTCCTCGCTGATGTCCGCATAGCCGTTAAGTGCGCGCGACACCGTGCTAACCGACAGGTCGAGATGCTGCGCGAGTTGTTTGAGGCTCAAGATGAGGCTCCGATCCCGCTGTCCAGGGTCCTTATGGCGTGGCCTTATTGACATTGCAAGCAGTGGCGTCTAGGTTTTCCGAAACCGCTTTCGGAGGGTCGGCAGCAAGCCGGCTCCAAAGAATGGATGCGCCCCGGATCGTCGGGACAACGCCGCGCGTCCCAAGAGCAGCGCACGCTGCCGATAATGGGTTCTCAAAACTTCCTGGCCTAGTGCCAGGAAACCGGGAGGGAAATCATGAAGACGATGCATCGATGGCTTGTGGCTGGCGTGCTTGCAATTGCTGGAGGTGTCGCCGCCCTCCCGGCTGCGGCGCAGCAGCTGCCGCCACTCGGGTCCAAGTGGTGCAACAACACCAAGATCCGTTTCTTCGTCGGCGGTGCCGAGGGCGATCACTTTGCCTCGATCATCATGCGCGGCGCACAGTCGGCGGCGAGTGACACGGGCGCAAGCCTGGAACTCGTCTTCTCCGGTTGGAACAACGAGCGCTTCATCCAGCAATTGCGCGAGGCGATTGCATCGCGGCCAGACGGCATCGCCATGATGGGGCACCCGGGAGCGGCGGCTCTGACGCCCTTGGCCGAAGAGGCTAAGCGTGCTGGCGTGCTCCTCGGCTTCCAGAACGTGGATGTCCCCGAGGTTCGCGCGAAGTTCGGGGGCGCCTATATCGGCGCCAACCTGCCAGTGCAGGGCGCCTTCCTCGGCAGCGAGGCTGTCAAGCGCTTCGGGCTGAAGAAGGGCGACAAAGCCATTATCTTCGCCAATTGGGCGAACGAAACGCGGGTTCGCCGCGAACTCGCCGTCGTGAAGGTTCTCGAGGATGCCGGTCTCACGGTCGTCAAAATCCAGACAGAAGCCAATATGAATGCGGATCCGAACCTGATGATTCCGCTCCACACGGCAGCTCTTAACCAGCACGAGGACGCTAAGCTCCTCGGATATCCCGGTGGCCAGATCCTAGGCAACATCGCCACCTTCATGGATATCGCAGGCAAGAAGCCCGGTCAGTACAAAGTTATTGGCTTCGACACGTCGCCGCGCATCATCGACGCCTTTGAGAAAGGCTGGATTGACCTCACATCGGACCAGCAGCCATTCCTGCAGGGTTATCTACCCGTGGTGTCACTCTGCCAGCAGAAGGTGATCGGGCTCGCGCCGTTGGTTGTTGATACCGGAGCCGGCATCATCGACAAAGATAACTACAAAGGCGTAGCAGATCTGGCCCGGCGCGGGCTCCGCTAAGATGGAGCGTCTTATCGAACTTCGCGAAGTCTCGAAGAGCTTCGGCGGTGTGAATGCAATTGATTGCGTCAGTTTTCACGTCGACCGAGGCGAGGTCGTCGGCCTTATTGGTGACAATGGCGCCGGTAAGTCCACACTCATCAAGACTCTGGCGGGCGTTCATCCGCCCACCAGCGGCGAGATTCTCGTACGCGGCAAGGTCGAAAAGAACTGGTCTCCGGCACGCTCCCGCGAGGCCGGGATCGAGACGGTGTTCCAGGACCGGGCGCTCTGCCCGCAGCATTCGATCGTGCGGAACATCTTTATGGGGCGGGAGCTCGCGAACCGTTTTGGATTTATCGATTTGCGCCGACAAATCGAAGTAGCCGAGCGACTCATGCGGGAGATCGGCTTCACGTCGAAGGTGTTCAACCCGCACTCTGTGGTTGGCACGCTCTCCGGTGGTGAGCGTCAGGGGGTGGCCATTGCGCGCGCACTCAACAACGACGCTTCGCTGATCGTCTTGGACGAGCCGACGACGGCGCTCTCGCTGACCGAAACCGCGAAGGTGTTCCGCTTCGTCGAGAACGTGCGCGCTGGCGGGCGTTCTGTCGTGTTCATCGGCCACAACATCCACCATGTCTATGAAATCGCTGAGCGCTTTGTGCTGCTCGACCGAGGCAGGGTGGCTTTTCAGAAGTCCAAGTCCGAGATCGGCAGCGCCCACGAACTTATCACGATGATGGAAGAAATCGCCCATCCCGGACGAGTCATTTCAGCCGCGAGGGTCGCATGACTGCCGTTCCCGCAGGCCCCACTCCGGCGGCGCCAGCCTGGCGTTGGAAAGAAACTCTCAACGCAGCGCGCCGACCCCTCGGGACGCTTGCCGTCCTGATCGTGATGATGCTGATCTTCGCGGCCGCAAACCCGAGCGCCTTTGGGCGCTGGTCAACCTACACCTCAGTTCTAGTCACCGTTCCGATCCTCATCTTCCTGGTGGTTCCGCTCACTTTCGTGGTAGTGGCGGGCGAGGTGGATCTGAGTTTCCCGTCAACGATGGGCGTTTCTGCCTGGGTCTTTGCCCTCATCCTCGAATTCGGATATAACCCGTTACTTGGTTTCGCAGCCGCCATCGTGGTGGGTGTCGCGACCGGTTATGCGATCGGTCTGCTCGTGGTTCGATTCGGTCTCTCGGCGCTTGTTGCGACGCTAGGGATGAATTTCATGCTGCGGGGCATCATCAACATCGGGTCCGAAGGTCACGCGATTGCCGTCGCGGAGGTTCGCGAGTCGACCCTTGCCACTATCATGACCGGCCGACTGTTCAACGTGCCGGGTCAGGTTTGGTGGGCACTGATCTTCACGATCTTCAGCACATTCCTGTTCTTCCGGCACAAGTTTGGCGTACGGGTCCAGTGTGTCGGCGATAATCCTGACAGTGCGGCCCAAATGGGCATCCCAGTCGATCACGTGCGTATTCAAACCTTCGCCTTCATGGGCTTTGGCGCTGCGCTCGCGGGTGTGTTCTCCGTGATGATCAACTTCGTTTGGTGGCCCACCGCCGGCGATGGCTATCTTCTTCCGGCTATTGCTGCAGTGTTCGTGGGTGGCACGCCCACGTGGGGTGGCGTCGGCACGATCGTCGGCTCGGCGCTTGGGGCGATCTTGGTCTCGTTTATCGAAATCGGTGTCGTGGCGGCCGGCATGGCTGGGTTCTACGTGCAGTTCTTCAACGGCCTGGTCATTGTCCTCGCGTTGATCGGCCACCGTCTGCACAGCAAGCGCATTCGGTGATCGAACGATGAACGCATCAGTGAAACCGGCGGGCGCGGGCCAGTGGGCTTCAAGCGAGGCAACAGCGCGTCGAAACCAACCTAAGCCGGAGTGGTGGCGCGGCGCTACCATCTACCAG
>DASQEG010000121.1:0-2417 GCA_035633775.1 Bryobacteraceae bacterium | reverse complement strand
CTGCAAGCGCAAGAGCACGTGCGATTGGCGCCCCGGCCGTGCCGAACTTCCGACGCGGCGAGGCCACCTGCTGAACCCCTGAAGCGTCCCCAGTCACGCCCCTGAGCTCGGTAATGTCGCCAGAAGGTCCTGACGAGAGTGTCGATCGGAACAGTGCCGCTCGCCATCGTCATCTCGGCTACTCGTTGGTTCGAAACCAAAGAGCACCTCCCGACATAAAGAGTGGCGATGCCCCCCGGGAGATATACCCAGACAAAAACGATCAGCCAGAACTAGCGGATGTTGCGTGCGGCTTCGAGGGCCCGAAACACATCGAGCCTGCCGCGGCCCAGTTCAGGGCCGAGAGGCAGTGCCTCGCCCAACGCAGCCGACACCTGTGACAGAGTTAAGTCGCACCTGATGTCCAGGAGCAGCGCCACGGTTCCCGAGACCAGTGGTGTGCTGAAGGACGTACCCCAAGCCGCCGCATAGCTCCCGAATGGGTAAGTAGTAATCACTCCCTCGCCCGGTGCAGCCAACCATACTAGGCTGGAGCCGTAGTTCGAAAAGGTGGAGCGACGGTCATTGTTAGTCGTCGAAGCCACGCCGATAACACTGCTCCACGCCGCGGGGTAAACGGAGATTGCCTGTCCCCGGTTTCCTGCCGACGCAACGCAGATGCTGCCGGCGGAAGTGGCGTGTTTCACCGCGCGCTCAAGCTCTGGCGACGCCGAATCCATGCTGAAGCTCATGTTGATTACACGAGCATTGTGGCGAACCGCACGATAGACTGCGCGCAGGATGTCGGATGTGTACCCTGAGCCGTCCGCTCTGAACGCCTTCAGCGGCAAAATCGTCGAGCGTGGTGCCGCAAGGTGGATGATTCCGGCCACCATGGTGCCGTGCCCGAACGCAGCGTGGTCCCGATTGTCGACCACGGCTGCCGTGGATTGGTCGACCACAGCAGCCGTCGAGTCATTGACATGTCGGGGCGCGACTCCGTCCACGACCGCAGCGGTGGACTGGTTTACATCGCTCATTTCCGAACCGGAGGAAGTGCCGCCTCGGGTGAAGTCATATCCGGGAAGGAGAACTCGTCGAAGGACAGGATGATCCGGGTCGACACCGGTGTCGATCACCGCAATGGTTGCGCCGCCAGCGACCGAGAACGTCGTCTGTGCCTGGGCCAGCCTTACAATCTGCACTGCAGGCTGCACTGCGTACCCTTTCCGCACATCTATACCGAAATGGATGGTTCGCTCCGAGTTGTACAGAGCCTCGGGTATTACAGGCCGGTTGTTGGACAGTTTCGCAACCCTATCCGGCTCGAAGTTCACTATGCCGGTGACGCGTGACAGCCCCGCAAAAAGCTCATCCATGCTAAGGCTGTCGGGAAATGTGATGAGGAAGACCTGGGAAAGCGGATCTTCCAGGCCCGCGACTACATTGCAACCGAGCGGCCGGCAGGCGCCGTCCAGGGTAACCTGACCACCAAGTGCACGAACAATGGCTCTCTGTTCGGCATGGACCGAGCTGACGAGCAGCACACACGCCAGCGCTAGTTTCAGAATGTGTCGCATTCGGCAAACATCCTCGTTGAGAGATAGTTCAGGAACTATTCGGGCAGAACCAACGTGAAAGGCTGCTGCTCCTCTGCTTCAATGCGGAGGCGCAAATCCGGCAGGTTGTCACACTCGAAGTAGAACTCGCCAAAGTCGTTAGTGAACGCCCGATCGGCAGGCACAGTTGATTGCAAAAGCGTGACTTGCCAGTGACAACCGGAGGACGAGTCCTCACCCGTCGCCAGGATCTGCCCGGCAATTGCCACACGGCGCTCACTTAGGGCGTCGATCCGAACGTCAACAGCCAGTTGGTTGGACTGATACAGCAAATGGCGGGCCGTCGCCGAGATGGAGCGAACTCCAGCTGCGGCACCCAGGTCCCAGAGGCTGTCAAAAACCAGGTTCATAAACCCACTCGCGGCCTCTGGCGGCTTTCCCCAGGACCTTCCGGCGAACATAGCTTTCGCCGACATCACGGTCGCCTCGTCAGCCGCGTACTTTGGTTCCTCTTTCGCCAACTCCGTGACCTTTGTCCAAAGGCGATGCAGTTCAGCGCACTTCTCACAGCCGTCATTGATGTGTGCCCGCATACGGTCGTTCTCGTCGGGTGGAAGCAGCTGCCTCACAAAGTCGACCCATGCTTCGTCTGAAAAATGCTTCATTGTGCTCAGAATCCCGCCACTTCAGTGGATAAGATACCCTGCGAGCCGAAAAGATATAGGGCAGCGCATCAGTTCAACGCTTTCCCGACAAGCACGAACGGTGCCCAGAAGTACGGATGCGGCTGACGTTCGCGTGTTTCCAACATGGCGGCTCGGAGTGCCGCTGCCCTTTCACCGTCCTCCTCCAGATGCGTATAGAAAACCGACATGAACT
>DASQEG010000120.1:0-2155 GCA_035633775.1 Bryobacteraceae bacterium | reverse complement strand
CTGGCTGGTGCGGGAATGGAAGTACGCCGTTCAACGAATGTCGCTAGAGGTGGTGAGCGGCGGCATCGAGCCTGACGAGGAGCCGCTCGCGGCTGCTAAGCGCGAGTTGCAGGAGGAGGCCGGCGTCACGGCGCGCGAGTGGATCGATCTGGGCTTCGTCGATCCGTTCACGACCATGCTCCGCTGTCCAAATTACCTGTTCCTCGCCCGCGGACTGGAACAGGTGGGTCACAGTCACGAAGAGGGGGAGATTATGGAACTCCTCCGCGTCCCCTTCTCCGAAGCTTACGCTCAGGCCGTCTCCGGCGGGATCACGCACGCCACCAGCTGCGCGCTCATTTTCCGGGCTGCGGAGTGGCTAAAGACGCACTGATCTTTGTGCGCCACTGCTCGGCACGTTTCAACACCATATTCTCGTCGATGGTCAGAACCTTGCGGTCGCGAACCACGAGGCTCCCGTTCACCATAACGTGCTGTACGTCGGAGCCTTTCAACGCGTAAACCAGGGCTGAGTACACGTCGTACATTGGCTGCGCATGGGGGGCGGCGATGTTGATGAAAATCAGATCGGCGCGCTTGCCCTTCTCGATTGAGCCAATCTCTTTTTCCAGCCCGAGAGCACGGGCGCCGTTAATCGTAGCCATCTCGAACGACTGGCGCGCGCTGACCGCGGTAGGGTCGCCGGTGTGCACCTTCTGCAGCTTGGCCGCGAGATCCATCTCTTCGAACAGATTCAGGTCGTTGTTGCTGCCGGCTGGGCCATCGGTGCCGAGCCCCAGCGCCACTCCGGCTTTCAGGTAGTCGAGGACCGGCGCGACGCCGCTCGCCAGCTTCGTGTTGCTCGAGGGACAGTGCGCAACACCGACCCCACGCTTCGCAAGAATCTTCATATCGGCGCCGTCGATCCACACCCCATGCGCGGCCAGTGTTCGACCGGTCAGAATGCCCCATCGGTCGAGCACCTGTGTCGGGCTGGCGCCGTACTTCGAGCGTATATCGTCATTCTCCTTCTTTGTCTCCGAAAGGTGAATCAGGAGCGGCACGCCATAGCTGTCCGCGAGCTTCCGGCAGGCCTGCAACGTGGCTTCAGAGTTCGTGTAAATGGCGTGCGGAGCGACCGCAGGCACGATTAGCCGGTGGCGTGAATAGCTCCGCAGGAAGCTCTCCGCGAGCTTGAGACCGGCCTCGGGAGTCTTCGCATCTGCGACCGGAAAACCGATGATCGTCTGCCCGAGCACCCCGCGCATGCCGCATGCCACCGTTGCATCGGCAATCGCCTTCTCGAAGTAGTACATGTCCGCGAACGTGGTGGTGCCGCTCAGCAGCATCTCCACGCAGGCCAGCCATGTCCCATCCCGAACGAAGTCGAGACTAACGTTCTTCGCCTCTGCCGGAAAGATAAACTTATCCAGCCATTCCTGGAGCCGCAGATCATCGGCGATGCCGCGCATCAGAGCCATCGGCACATGCGTGTGCGTGTTGATCAAACCCGGCGTGAGAATCGCCTGCGGGTTGTCGATCCGCTGCTTCGCCTGGAACTGCTTGTCTACTTCGGCTCGCGTGCCAACTGCAACGACCTCATCTCCTCGTACGGCGACCGCGCCGTCACGTATGACGCGCCTCTGCGCGTCCATGGTCACCACATGGCCAGCCGAGAGAATCCAGTCGACCGGCTGTGCGCCTACAGCGGCCACAAAGACAACGAGACTACAGAAACGAAGCATCGAAAGCCCTCGGCAGCAAGTCCCGAACAGCGAAATCTTCTGTCACACCTTGTAAATTGACCAGCGTCACACGGGCGTCCGAGCAGAACTCCCAAAGCAGCTGACGGCAAGGCCCACACGGTGGTGTGAGCACGTCAGTGTCCGCTGCCACAGCAATCCTTCTGAAGGACCGGGCTCCTTCGGAGAGCGCCTTGAAGAGAGCCACCCGCTCGGCACACATCGTCAGGCCGTAACTGGAGTTCTCGATGTTGCAGCCCGTGTATAGGGACCCATCCGCCGCCTCCATTCGAGGGATCACGCCTTTCAGGAGCCTCACGAATTTGTCGCGCACCGCCCTGCCGGTCTCCAGCACCTCCTCGTGATGGATCTTTTGCGGCAGAATACCTGCGGCCATATTCGTCACGCAGGAGATGGCCAGCACCTCGATTCCC
>DASQEG010000119.1:0-5092 GCA_035633775.1 Bryobacteraceae bacterium | reverse complement strand
ATCGGCCGACCGGTCAGCTATGACCCGAAGCAGCGCGTCGTGGTTGGGGACGAGAAGGCGACAAAGATGCTGCGGCGACCGTACCGGGCGCCCTGGAAGCACCCCGAGCCCGCGTAGTTGCAGCAACGGTATGCCTCGCATATGCGGCCGGCCAGCGCCGCGGGTTTCTTAATCGAGTACGACTCCGTCCTTCATCCGCGCGGTGCGATGTCCGTACGCTGCCGCTTCCGGGTTGTGCGTGATCATCACGATCGTCTGTCCCAGGCGCTCATTCAATGTGCGCAGCAGGTCCAGCACGTTGATGGAGTTCTCGGTGTCAAGATTGCCCGTCGGTTCGTCTGCAAGCAGGATGGCTGGGTTGTTGACGATTGCCCGCGCGATGGCAACCCGCTGCTGCTCTCCGCCGGACAGAGCACGAGGCTTGTGGTGCAGCCTGTGTTTGATCCCAAGCAGCACCAGCGCCTCATCGAAGTGCGAATCCTCCGAGCCGTTGGGCGAGCCCGCCAGTGACCGTGCCAGCTGGATGTTATCGCCAGCCGAGAGCGTTGGGAGCAGGTTGTACTTCTGGAACACGAAGCCGATCGACTTCTTCCGAAGTTCCGCGCGACCTGCTTCCGTAAGTCCTCTGAGGTCCTGACCATCAACGGTCACGACCCCTGATGTCGGCGCGGTCAGCCCTCCGAGAATGTTGAACAGTGTAGACTTGCCCGACCCCGAATGGCCGACAATGGACAGGAACTCACCCTTGCGGACGTCCAGATTCACACCCCGGAGAGCATGTACGTCCACTTCGCCGACGCGAAAGACCTTGCGAAGGTCCTGAGCCCGGATGATCGCCTCACTCATACGTGAGAGCCTCGATGGTGTCCTGGCGCGCCGCTTTCAGCCCGGGGTAAAGCGCACCCAGCACGCAGCCGGCAAGCGAGATCAGTCCCGCACGCCACCACCAGTCCGGCACCATAACGACGGGCAGGGAAGAAGGCACAACTGTGATAATCACCTGACGCGCGACCCACGCGAGCGCAATGCCAATCATTGACCCCACGATTGCGAGCATCACCGTCTCCCGGAGCAGCATGCCGAGGATGAATGGGGCCGTAGCTCCGAGCGCCTTGAGAATGCCGATCTCACGTGTGCGCTCCAGTACGGCCGTATACATCGCGAGGAACACGACCAGGAATCCGAACACCACGGCAATGCCGACGAGCACAACAATGAATGGCGACAGGCCGGGGATGTTGTCAGGATTGCTGAAGAACGAGAGGAACTCCTCCATCTCGAAGATCGGATAACCTTCCAGCTTTCCTTTGAGCGCGGTGACGACTGCGGCTACATTCGCTGGATCGTCCACCTTGGCGTACACCATACTTACTTTGCCGGTGTTCGCGGTGAGGTCCTGCAGCACCTTCTTATCGACGAAGAGCTTTCCAAGCTTGCCCTGGCCGACGACCCCGCGAACGGTCCAGTTGTGGTTCGCCAGCTTGACCGTGTCGCCTACCTTCAGCTTGCGTTGTGAGGCATAGGCTGTGTCGATTAGTATGTCGTTGGGGGTCCGAAACGGCCCGCCGTCGCGGAAATCAAGTCCGCCGCTCATGCGCGTAAAGCGGTCGAGGTCGATGCCGACGATACTCTCGAACACGCCCCCCACGCTGTGAATGACGACACCCTGAGCCAGAACAACATGCGGCTGCTTCTCGACGAAATTCACCACCGCTTCCTGCATAGGTGCTGAGGAGAGGCCGATGACCGATGACGCCGGAGGCCGCACGATGACATCCGCGCCGACTCCACGATTGCGTGCGGTACTGGATTCGATGAGGCCGCGACTGAGGCCGACGATCGTGAGCACGAGCGTAACCTGCAGCCCTATCGCGATCACCGTCAGCAGGGTTCGGATCGGCCTGTGTTTGAGATTTTCAATGACCAGTTTGTTGATCAAGGCGCTTTCATTGTAGACAGGAAAGGCCTGCGGACGGTTACGGACTAACGGCCAGCCGACCGCGAGAGGCTGTAGTCCATGCCGCCATGCGCTGCAGCACACGTGCGGCCGCACCCGAATCGATGGACTGCGCGGCGAGCGAGACGCCTTCGCGGAAGTTTGCGGCCTTTCCCGCGGCGACCAGAGCGGCGGAAGCGTTCGCAAGCACAACGTCGCGCTTCGGCCCGGCCTCGCCGGCGAGGAGAGAGCGAGCGATGCGGGCGTTGGTTTCACGGTCATCGCCCTTCAGGTCTTCCGGCCTGGCCACAGGCAAGCCGAAATCCTCGGGAGTTACCGTTCGATGCGCGATGGCACCGCTGCGAATCTCCAGCATCAGCGTCTCGCGCGTTGTGGTGATCTCATCGAGACCGTCGAGTCCGTGAACCACGAAGCCACGTGGCAGCCCGAGCGCGGCCAGCGCCTCAGCCATCAGCTCGGCAGCGCGTACCGAGGGCGCGCCGAGCACCTGCGCGGTAGCAGCCGCGGGGTTGGTCAGCGGGCCGAGCAGGTTGAACACGGTCCGCATCTTCAGCTCGACCCGTGCCGGCTGGGCGTGCTTCATCGCCGGGTGGAGGTAAGGCGCGAAGAGAAACCCGATGCCGGTCTCCCGAATGCACTCGCACACGGCTTCAGGAGCAAGTTGAATCTCGACACCAAGGGCCTCGAGGATATCTGCACTCCCGCACTGGCTGGAGATGGAGCGGTTCCCATGCTTGGCAACCTTGACGCCGGCACCGGCCGTCACGAACGCCGCGACCGTGGAGATATTGAACGTGCACGCCCCATCTCCTCCCGTCCCACAGGTGTCGACCAGAGGTTCGCCGGGCGCGCCGGGTCGAATGGTCACAGCACGGCTTCGGATCGCCCGGGCGAAGCCGAGCAACTCGTCAGGCGTCTCGCCTTTCATCCGTTCCGCTACAAGGAAAGCGGAGATGACGGTCGTGCTCGTCTCGCCATCGAGGATCAGCTGCATTGCGGTCTGCGCCTCGGCGGCGGTCAGGTTTTCGCGACTGACGACCTTGTGCAGATAAGTGAGGAACGACATGCTCTGTAACGGTCCCTCACTACCGACGGAGTGGTATAGTGTGGGTTCGGCTGTTTCTGCGATACTAACACAGGCGTGCTTTTCCGTTGGCGCATTACTGAGCCTCGGAATGCGGCCATTTCGACGACATTTCGATGAAAATTCACGAGTATCAGGCCAAAGCCATTCTGGCTCAGTACGGCGTCCCTGTGCCACGGGGCACCGTAATTACTGACCCGGCGCAAGCTGCGGAAGCTGCACGTACGCTCGGCGGGCGCGTCGTAGTCAAAGCTCAGATACATGCCGGTGGGCGTGGGAAGGGTGGCGGTGTGAAACTTGCCTCCAGTCCCGAAGAGGCGGAAGCCGCCGCACGCCAGATCCTCGGCATGACTCTGATCACGCACCAGACCGGACCGGAAGGCCGCGTGGTCAAGACAGTGCTGGTCGAAGAAACGCTGCCCATAGCCAAAGAGCTTTACCTTGGGCTGGTGCTCGACCGCGCGCAGGGCAAAGTCGTTCTCATGGCCTCGTCCGAAGGCGGCATGGACATCGAAGAGGTTGCCGCGCACACCCCGGAGAGGATTCTGAAGGAACCGCTTGAGCCGGGGCTGGGTCTCAGTGGGTTTCAGGCGAGAAAGCTTGCTTACGGCATTGGCGTGCCAGCCGCCAGCGCGAACGCCGCAGTGGCTTGCATGACGGGCCTGGCCCGCGCGTACGAGGCCGTCGATGCGTCGCTGGCCGAGATCAATCCGCTGGTCATCACCGATGACGGCCGCGTCGTGGCACTCGACGCCAAGATGAACTTCGACGACAACGCCATGTTCCGCCACAAGGAACTGGCCGCGCTGCGCGATACGAACGAGGAAGATCCGCTTGAAGTGGAAGCCTCCAGGTTCAACCTCAACTACATCAAACTGGACGGCACGGTGGGGTGCATGGTAAACGGCGCCGGCCTGGCCATGGCGACCATGGACATCATCAAGTACGCTGGCGGCAGTCCGGCCAACTTCCTCGATGTCGGCGGTGGAGCGAATGCCGAGCAGATTCGCAACGCGTTCCGCATCCTGACATCGGACAAGAGCGTGCGCGCGGTGCTGATCAACATCTTCGGCGGCATCCTTCGCTGCGACACGCTGGCCGGAGGTGTCGTTGACGCGGCGCGACAGCTGAACCTTACCATACCGATCGTTGTACGCATGGAAGGCACGAACGTCGAACAGGGGAAACAGATTCTGGCGGAAAGCGGATTGAACTTCACTATTGCTGACGGCATGAGCGACGCCGCGGAGAAAGTTGTGGGTCTGGCCGTATGAGCGTGCTGGTGAACCAGAATACCCGCGTCCTGGTGCAGGGGTTCACAGGTAAGGAAGGGACGTTTCACGCATCGCAGTGCATTGCGTATGGAACGAAAGTGGTCGGAGGCGTGGTGCCTGGAAAAGGCGGCACAAAGCATCTTGATCTGCCGGTGTTCAACACAGTCGCCCAGGCCGTGGCGGAGACCGGAGCCGACGCGACAGTCATCTTTGTTCCGCCTCCATTCGCTGCCGACGCCATCATGGAAGCTGCCGATGCAGGCGTGCCGCTCATCATCGCGATTACGGAAGGCATTCCAGCGCTCGACATGGTGCGTGTGCATGCATTCCTTGCAGGAAGAAACTCGCGACTAATCGGGCCGAATTGTCCGGGCATCATCTCGCCAGGCCAGTGCAAAATCGGTATCATGCCGGGCCACATCCACAAGCCAGGCAACGTGGGCGTCGTGTCGCGCTCAGGCACTCTCACCTATGAGGCTGTCGGGCAGTTAACAGCCCTTGGTATCGGGCAGAGCACCTGCATCGGAATCGGCGGAGATCCCATCGTTGGGACCAGCCACATCGACGCACTGAACCTGTTCAATGAAGATCCGGACACGCACGCCATCATCATGATCGGTGAGATCGGCGGCACGGCTGAAGAGGAAGCTGCGGCCTTTGTAAAAGAGCATGTGCGCAAGCCTGTGGTGGGCTTCATCGCCGGTCAGACTGCGCCCCCCGGCCGACGAATGGGCCCTGCCGGTGCCATCATCTCCGGCGGGTCGGGCACAGCTGAGG
>DASQEG010000118.1:0-3148 GCA_035633775.1 Bryobacteraceae bacterium | reverse complement strand
AGGCAGACCCAGCTGCAGGTTGTACGCGAAGTCGTCCGTTCGGATTCCGAGTGCCAGGCGTTTCGGCTTCGACTTCCGCGAGGTCCGCCGGCCTTCAGGACCCGCCCAGAGAACCGAAGGCATACCGCCCTCCTGGGCGATTGCCGCCGAGAGACCACCGGTGGCGGCCTTCGCCAGCAGGAACATCGAGTGATAAAGGTTGCTCTTGCCGCAGCCGTTCGGACCGGTCAGAACATTGATATTGCGCAACTGTAACCGCAGGTCACGTATCGACCGGTACGCCTCGACCGTGAGTTCGCGAACGGCCACGCGACTCAGGCGAGCGCGGTCAGTTGTATAACTTGTGAGATAGCCCCCTGAGGGTCTGCTGCGACGGCGATGACCCCCAGGTTGGGCACCTCGAAAGGACCATGCTCAACGCTTCCACCGGCCTGCCGGATGCGTTCCGCCGTCGCTGATACATCAGCCACACGGAAATATACACCCCAGTGCGCGGGAATGCCCTGCCACGCTCCGTTCATCAGGATCATCCCGCCGGCGGACTTTTCGCCCGGCACGCTGATCTCGGTATAGGCCGTCACTGCATGCGGAATGCGTCGAATTTCCCAACCCAGCAACTGCGGATAGAACTGTTCAGCGCGATCGAGATCGCGGGTTGCAAGCTCGACACGGCAGACCGTATTGACCTCGCCGAAGATGCCGGCGCCGATGTGGGATCTGGCTTCCCACAGGCTGAATGCTGTGCCCTCCGGATCCGCACAGGTCGCCATACGCCCGTGCGTCATCACGTCAAATGGCTCGTGCAGGATCCTGCCGCCAAGTTCAGCCACGCGCTTAGCCGAGGCGTCAACGTCGTCTGCCGAGAAGTACACCATCCAATGCGGAGGAATGCCCTGCGCCACCATGTCGGGCATAAGCTTGTACGCCGACCCGACGTCCCGTCCCTGCTCCTGAAAGATGGTGTACCGGCCGCCGAAAGGAAGCGGCGATGACCTCACTTCCCACCCAAACACCTGTCTGTAGTAAGCGTCAGCTGCATCGTGATCCGAGGTTGCCAGCTCAAACCAGCAAGGCGCACCGTTCCTGTGCGTGTCGATCACGGGCATATCCGGCTTCTCCTCTCGCGTGAGGGTATCATGCCTCCTGTAGATCGGTGAAGGTGTCTTCCAACTTGCGCTGGACCATCGGTGGTCTCCTGTTTCTCTCGACGGTGGTGAACTACATCGACCGCCAGACGCTTAGTGTGCTTGCGCCTTTTATCAAGGACGAGTATCGCTGGACCAACTCCGACTTCGCTCTGCTGATCATCGCGTTTCGAGTGGCGTACACGATCGGTCAGGCAGCAGCTGGGCGGTTTCTGGACCGGGTTGGTACGCGAACCGGCCTGACCATTGCCGTCGCTTTTTATTCTGTCGCCGCGATGCTGACCTCAACTGCGACAGGCCTGCGCAGCTTCTGCAGCTTCCGGTTTCTGCTGGGGCTCGGCGAGGCGGCGAACTGGCCTGGCGCTACACGCGCCGTTTCCGAATGGTTCCCGCGTCGTGAGAGCGGTTGGGCCGTCGCGCTCTTCGACAGCGGTTCATCGGTCGGCGCGGCCATCGCTCCGGTACTCGTGCTTGGAATCTACGCACAGTTTGGGAGCTGGAGGCCGGTGTTTCTGTTCACTGGCGCACTCGGTTTGCTCTGGCTCCTGCTGTTTCGCTGGCTGTATCACACCCCCGAGAAGCACCCGATGCTGAGTGAAGGCGAGCGGCAGATGATTCTGGCTGGACGGGGTGACCCCGAGCATACGTCTCCGGCGCAGCCGCTCCAGTATCGAAGCCTGCTGCGCATGCCCCAGACGTGGGGGATCGTGATCGGCAAGGCATTGACCGATCCGGTCTGGTTCTTCATCACGGACTGGTTCGCCATTTACCTGGTGTCTCGCGGCTATAAGCTCGAGGAGAGTGTGCTGGCGTTCTGGATCCCATTCCTGGCAGCCGATGTGGGCAACTTCGCGGCGGGAGGAATGTCCAGTTATCTGATCGGCCGAGGGTGGGCGGTTGGGAAAGCGCGGAAGGTCGTGGTCCTCGTTTCCGGCCTGGGCATGACTCTGCTTGGGCTCACGCCGCTGTACGATTCGCTGGGGTGGCTGATCGGCTGTTTCGCACTCTCCACGCTTTCCTATGCGGCCATCTCGACAATGATCCTGAATCTCCCTGCTGACATCTACCCGACCAGTTCGGTGGCGTCGGTAAGCGGATTGAGCGGCAGCGCGGCGGGCCTCGGTACTCTGGTCGCCACGTACCTGACCGGCAGGGTGGCGGACGCAAGTTCTTTTGAACCTGTGCTCTTCACCGCAGCAGCCGCCCCACTGCTTGCCGTCGCGGCCGTGTTGCTGCTCGTGAGGAATACGCGCGCGACCGAGCAGGGGCTCGTGCACAGAATCTAGCGACTGGCACTCCTGCAACATACGCCCACGCGCAGCCTGACGCACAACCCGCGTCGTTCACCCGGACACAAGCATCGAATAAAGGAGCCTCACCCGTTGTCCGAGCGCTATACTGGGGAAATCAGGAGAGTTACACCTTTGTCCCTGAAGAGTTTTGTTCGACTTGCCGCGCATACACAGCTGCTGCCCGTGCTGGAAAGCGGTGAAGAGACCCTCGTGGGCGGCCAGGCCGTCATCGAAGGCGTCATGATGCGTGCGCCGCACAGCTATTGTGTAGCCGTGCGCAAGCCGAATGGCGAGATTGTCACCGAAGAATCGCCGCTGCCGCGCGTCTCCGAGAAGTACCCGATATTCAAGTATCCGGTTCTCCGTGGCGTAGGCACGCTGGGACAGGCCATGTGGCTCGGCGTCAAAGCGCTGAAGTTCTCGGCAAACCACGCGATCGAGGAAGAGAACGCCGCGAAGGGAAAGCAGACACAGGAGGTGAGCAGCTGGATGATGACCCTCAACCTGCTGTTCTCGTTCGCCTTCTTCGTCGTCCTTTATAAGCTTGTCCCACTGTGGCTCACGACATGGCTGACGGCGAGTTTTCCCGCTCTCTCCGGCCAGATCGCCTTCAACTTTGTTGATGGTGTCATCCGTATCGGCATCTTTCTCGGATTTCTGTTCATGATCTCGCGCTGGCAGGATATCCGCCGGGTGTTTGAGTATCACGGC
>DASQEG010000117.1:0-2254 GCA_035633775.1 Bryobacteraceae bacterium | reverse complement strand
GGCGGGCCTTCTCCTCGACCACCTGCTTGAGCTCCCGCACTTGGTCCGACTCGACGCCCGCGTACGGCGGGTCACAGGAACCTGAACGGAGCTGCAAGAGGGCTGATGGGCAATCCCATTCAGGCGGCGGCAGTCGCAGCTTGCCATTGCTCCGCGGCCCCGGTCCTGAGGAGGCGCAGCCGATGGCGGGGAACGAGATGGCGCTGGAGGTTGAAGGTGTTGTAAACGGCGCAATAGACGGAGAGGAACCGCTGGGCTGATCCGGATGCCTTGAAGCCCAACATCGTCCGTTCGCGACTTCGCACCACCTGATGCCAGTTTTCCGCCCGATTGTTCCTCCCCAAACCCCGCTCGTGACAAGCCCAAAGCTCCAACCCGCGTTTGGCTGCATCCGCGTACTCCAGCGCGCACCGGCTCGATCAGACCGCCATTCGCGTGACAGCGCCAACGGACGCCCTACTTGCGAGAGGTGCCGCTTCCGAACATTGACAAGTAAAGACGTTCATCACCGCGCTGACAGAGGACCTATATGAAAGCGGCGTGATCAGCGGGAGTCTATCAGGGGCGTTCAAACTCGGACCCTCGCCTCGTCTGAGCGGCACGCATAACGATGAGGTCGCCGTGTGTCCCATATCCGAGCAGCTCTTCGTGGTATTGCGTGCCCTCGAACGTGATCAGCAGGTAGGTGGTCTGCCCTCGACTGGAAATCGGAATCACCTGAGGATGTGGAAGATTGCTTCCGTACGGCGCCTTGAGAAAGCCGAGCAGCTTCATCGACAGGTCGTAAACACGGTATTGGCGATCAACCCCGTCGCTTGCGAGAAGATACCAGCGTCCACCAACCTTCTGAAGAATGGTGCCCTCGGTCTGGTCCCGCGAAAGATCAGCCCCGACTTTGCTCAACCGGTTCAAAGACCCTCCCCTGTCACTGCGGGCGAGCGCGGGGTGGAAATTGAAGCCGCGGGTGGGATCTTGATAGGGGCTTTCGACGAAGCCGAAATACCAATGGCCTCCGATGCGCACCATCGACGGATCCCACGCGCTGACATCGGTCGGCAGTGACATTCTCGCGGTCTTCAGCACATGCACTCCGCTGAGAATGTTCTTGAAAGTGCGGCAGTAGCGAACATGCACGCCCTTAAGGCGAAGTCGCCCCAACTGCTCACAGCAACATGAAAGCCGCCATCGTGTTCATCGGCAACGATCTGACCCGCATGATCGCCCAGAACGAGCGCGTCGCGCTCAAAAAACAGGGCTGCAACCGGTTCGACCCGGCGAGGCTCATCGAGGTCGAGCGTCCACACGCCCCAGTGCGCAGCCTGGAAAAAGGACAGACCTGCTTGCGTCGCAGTAAAATAGAGCTTTCCATTCCTGACATACGGTCTGCCGTCGGAATGGCTGATGACGTGAAGGTCTCTGATCCCGGCCTGTCCGAAGTAGCCCGCCCGTACATCTGCAATCGTCACGGTCGTACCTGCCCCGCCGGCGCCGAACCCGTAACGGTACTGACGCAGCACGGCTGGACTCCGCAGATCAAGAAGGTCGGTGATGCGATGCTGTGCGACAGGAACCCAGTCTGCTCCCCTCGCCACAAGGGCCGTCACATAGTTCTCATTGATCGTGAAGGCGCATCGCGTCACTCCGGCGAGATCGGCATTCGCCGCAGCAACCCGAGTCGTCCTGCCCTCGACCCGGACATCGATCGCGATAGTGCCCTTAGCCGGGTCACCATTGCGCTCGAAAGATGTGACCACGTAATTGCTTGCATCCCGCACAAGACCGGCAGTGATGGTTCCGGCCTCGTTAGTTCCGGTCTCAGAAGCGCCTATCGTCACGACCACCGTGCAATAAGGCGCGACGGGGCCGGCCTCGGTGCGGAGCAGCGTGGGCTCGGCCTGGGACGAAGTCAGGCGCAGGCGACCGGGCGAAAGGGTCATCTGAGCCGGAGTTCCTTCGGATTGCAGGCCCGTTCGCATGAGGCGTCTCACGCTTGCCTCGCGAAACTGCTCACGGACCTGAACGAACACCTCGGGGAGAAGATCGAAAGGTCGAAACTGCTCGACGATTGAGAACTCGAGGTCGAGGAGGGATGGGGCCGGACGCCCGGCAGAAGGTGGAGCAAGCTGGGCGATGGCATCAGCCGCGCGGCTCGGAGGGATCTTGCGCCAATCCTCAAGGAAGCCGCCGCGGTGGCGGAACTCCAAGACAGCCGACAGTGATTTGAACATCATGTAGTGCTTGCAATGACGCGTAT
>DASQEG010000116.1:0-2051 GCA_035633775.1 Bryobacteraceae bacterium | reverse complement strand
GCGCGCAGGTGCTGCTGGAGTCGGTCGCCCTGGAGCGCAAGCCGGTGTCGCCCAACGGTCTCGCATTCGTTTCTGGTCAGGTCGGCGTCGCGAAGTCGGCTGCTGAGCCTGTTCTGAAGGCTCTCGCGGAAGCGAAACTACCGCCTTCCGCAGTTCGCCGCCTTACCTGTTTCCTGAACTCGCTGGAGCACATCGGCGACGCCCAGTCCTCCATTGCGGCGGCATTTCCCTCCGTGCCCGCATCCTTCGTTCAACTCCGCAGGGACTCCACCGGAGATTTCGTTGAATGCGAATCTGTAGCGTCACTGGAGAGCCCACCTTCGGATTCCCCGCAGTTGCTGGGCAGCATCAAAGGACGGTATTCGCAGGTAGCAGTGGTCGGGCCCGGCCTGTTGGTGCTCACAGGAGTACAACTCGGGTTCGGGGCTGAGGCATCGGACATTCGGCTCGCATTTGAGCGCCTGAAACGGACGCTGGAAGGCATTCGGGCGTCCCCAGACACCGTCGTGTTTAGCAACATCTATCCTCTTTCGAACGGTGCAGCCGAGCAGATTAGAAAGACGCGCCTTGAGTTCTGGAATGCTGACCGCCCGCCTGCGAGTACGCTGCTGCTGTTCGAAGGTCTGTCTTCGCCCGACGCAACTTTCGGCATCGAAGCGGTCGCAGTGCCACGCCCTCGCTAAACCGATCGCATCGGCTGATGGTTACGGTGGCGGCGACCTCACGCACCCGTTGGCCATCCAATCGGGGACCTGATCGCTAACCGCAATCCGGGTACAATCCTTTGATGATCGTCCGAGTCGCTGCCGCGCTTACCTTTGCAGCAGCCTTATGCAGTGCGGCGGATTTTCAGCCGTTGTTCGATGGCAAGACACTCAGCGGGTGGTTTGTGGTCAATAAGCAGGGCCCGGGTTTCCTTGTTCAGGATGGGAAGATTGTCTGTCCTGTCGAGGGCGGGCAGAAGCTGATGACGGAGAAGCAGTACGCGAACTTCGTCCTTCGCTTCGACTTCAAGCTTCAGGTCGATGGCAACAACGGCATCGGCATCCGTGCTCCCCGCGACGGACACACAGCAACACAGGGCATGGAGATCCAGATACTCGATCAGTCAGGGCCTCAGTATGGACCGATGAAGCTGCGGCCAGAGCAGTACCACGGATCGGTCTACGACGTGTGGCCTGCACGTACAGGGTTCCTGAAGAAGCCTGGCGAGTGGAATCAGCAGGAGATCGAAGCTGACGGGCGGCGGATCCGCGTACGACTGAATGGCGCGCTCATTCTTGACGTAGACCTTGACGCCATCCAGGAGCCTGAGGTGCTGAAGAAGCACCCGGGCCTGCAGCGGAAGACCGGTCATATCGCGTTGCTTGGCCACGGCAGCCACGTCGAGTTCCGCAATCTCGCCCTCCGAGAACTCCCCTAAACGTTTCCCACGCGCCGCGGGACTTCCGGCAAAAAAGACCTTGACCCTCACTCTGCCGACATGCATAATGAAGTTGTTATATAAGAACTGTGTTATGGAGCAACCGAATCAGCTTGACCGGACCTTTGCAGCGCTTGCGGATCCCACTCGCCGGGCCATCCTGGCACGGCTGGCCACGGGTGAAGCAACCGTCAACGAACTCGTAAAGCCATTCGCGCTTTCGCAACCCGCCATCTCACGACATCTGCAGGTGCTCGAGAGTGCCGGACTGATCACGCGAGGGCGTGACGCTCAGCGGCGGCCGTGCCGACTTGCTGCACGGCCGTTGCAGCAAGCCAGCAGCTGGCTTGACCGTTATCGGGAGTTCTGGGAGGGCAGCTTCGAGCGCCTCGACGCGCTGCTGGTGGACATGCAGCCCGAGAAACAAAAACGAACAAAGCCGTTGAAAGGAACAAAAAGGAAATGAAAAACAGCGGAACTCTAAGCGTCTCGACGCCGAACGAGCGCGAGATTGTCATGACTCGGGTCTTCAACGCTCCGAAGCACCTGGTCTATCGCGCATTCACCGAACCGGAGCTGCTGAAGCAGTGGTTCGGACCGAGGGGCTACTCACTGGTCACCTGCGACG
>DASQEG010000115.1:0-5682 GCA_035633775.1 Bryobacteraceae bacterium | reverse complement strand
ATCCTCCAGACGGAAGTCGCTCCGCCCGGTCTTCTCTGAATCCTGGCCAGCTCCGTAGTATTGAAGCTGTGGATAGTTGTGGTGAACCGCGTACACATTCCACGACAGCCATCGTGTCGCGAGCCGCGGAACACCTAGCTCGACGTCGTATTTTTGGAATTTCCGCAGAGACGCTTGCGCCGACGCGCGAAAAGTCACCGCTCCGTCGGCCAGATCAGTCCTGAGATACTCGGGGCCGGCGGCGAAGCCGCCGTTGCTAGCCAGGCCGCCGAGCTTTACCCGGAAACCCGCCACTCCAGCCGTAAACCGTTCGAGTAATTTCGACTCACGCAAGTAGATGGCGCGGTCCTCCCAACGGGTGTTTGTCTCGGCGGCAAGCTGACGCTCCTTCTGCTGTCGTTCAGCTGTGATCTCGGACGCGCGTGTCACGCCAACTGCCTGCTCCTGTGTCCCTGGTGTCCCTTGCCCGTATGTTTGCGAGAACAGCAGCAGGCCCAGGCACGCCGCTTTGGCGAAGGCAGGCCACCCGGAATCGGGGATCCGTTCATTCGGCATGAGAACCCCCTGATCGCACCTTGCTCGGGCGTGACGAGCTAGCCAAAGTGACATCGGTAGCTGGCCTCGAGATCGGCTGCCCACTCGGCCCGCCGCACATATGCTTCGTAGTAGCCACCTTGCCCGCTCGGCTCAGCAGCCGGTCGGACGACGTGTAGCCCAGAGTCATCGCCACCACCAGCAAGGCGCCGGGCAGTACAGGCGGACTCGGCACCGGGATGTCGAAGAACCGGCACCCTGCTCCGATGAGAAACGCCACAAACAATCCGATCAGAACTTTCACGTTGTCACCTCCCTCGCCGTGTCGAATGCAAGTTTTCCAGCGTGCCAAATTCGCCCACCCCGTCGAGTTCCACAGGTCTGCCAGGCCTTAGGAGTTGCAGGCGATCTCGGATTCCGACGGCTTCAAACGCCTCCGCGATGTCTGCTTGCGTTTGCGTGTAGTGGCTCCATCCGGAATCATGGACCGTCACGACTTGCGCACCTGAGAACGCCGCCGCCGCTTCGATGACGTCGTTGGTGCTCATCGTGACGTTGAACGGTCCCAGGGGCTGCGCCGATCCGGCGAACAGGATCGCCACACCAATCTGAAATCGCCGGGCTACCTCAGCGACTCCCTCGTACCAGACCGTGTCGCCTGACACGTAGATGCTGGGCGAATCGCCGATCGAGAGCACGAAGCCGATCACCTGGCCGCTAGTGCCTTCGAAACCGGCGGGCCCATGTCTTGCCGGCGTTGCCGTCACCTTCAACGTTCGCCCGTCCGGCAGAGGCAGAGCTATCTCCGACCAGGGCGCCAACCCGCGCGTATTGCCCCCCAGGCGCTGCTCGGCCGCGGACGTAGACAACACCATGCGCGCGTAAGGCAGGAAGTCGCGCCCGGCTTTGTCCAGATTGTCGAAGTGCTGATCGTGACTTAGCAGGATCACGTCGATCGGCAACAAGAGATCGCGTCGCACCGCGGGTGAGTTTCTCTTTGTAAACGTCTTCGCGCCCAAGCGATACTGCTGCGGTTCGTCGAAAGTTGGATCGGTCAGGATCCTCAAGCCGCCGAACTCGATGAGCAGCGTAGGCCCGTCTATCGATGTGAGTCGAACTGGCTCCTTCTTCATCCTCAAATGCTCCTTGTTGCGGGACTGTTCAGACATTCCGTCGATAGTCGCCGGGTGTTGTATTCAGTCGCTGGCGGAAAACAGATGTCATGTGCGACTGACTCGAAAAGCCGCACGACAGTGCGACATCAATGATGCTGGCGTTCTTCTGACGTAAGTACTCCTGGGCGCGGCGTAACCGAAGATCCAGGACGTACTGGTGAGGCGTGACGCCGGTGGCCGCCTGAAACATGCGCAGGAAGTGGGCTCGGCTGTAGCCGCTTTCCTCTGCCAGTGTTTCCAGGCTCAAGTCGGCTTCCAGATCCGCCTCAATCCTCTCCTGCACTCGCCTGAGGATTCGTTGCGGCAGCGCCGACGTGCGCGAGTTGCAAACACTTCGACCCGTCAGCCCAGCTGCGAGATATTGCATAGCCAGAACGTGAACAAGCGAGTCTGCGTACAACCTGCCGGAGGGGTTTTCCGTTCGCAGCTCGTCAAGAAGCAGTCCAAGCAGCGATTGCATCGGGCCGTGCTTGACACACATTTGAAATTGGGGCAGAGCGCCAGGACGAGGGTCCATCGTTTCCGCCACCTCGCGTGTAAAAGCCTCTTCGAGTGCACAGTGCACCAGGTCCGTTGGCGTGTGCAAGCGAATGCTCGCGGTCGGACCTGCTGGCGTCAACGTGATCGCGCCCCGCCGGCCCAGGCAGGCGACGCGCTCACCCGAGGCCTCGTAGTAATCAAAATGCGCGGCGCGACCTACCACCATGGAGATGACATGAGTGTCAAGCACCATCGCCGGTCGTTGCCCTGGAGAACTGCTATGCAATTCCATCAGGAAGCCACGCCACGGCAATGATGCGCTTGACAGAGCAACACGCGTGGGTCCTGGGGCGATCTCGAGCAAACGCGAACGCTCGCATAGCTCGGGTCGAGGATCTGGATGCTCAGTCTGAGGTGTGAATCGTTGGGGGATTCGTGTTTCGAGTGTCATCACAATGTTCCGTAAGTACCGGTGCCTTTGTGTACGCCTCCTCCTGTCCTTTACGAAACGGAGTCGGCTGTCGCTTTCTGTGCCGGACGACTGGCTTTGAGAGATCCTTTGTATGGCTCGCATACACTCGGCCCGGCTTGATATCTATGCTGCGCCGAGTTGCCGTCCAGAACAATTGCGAGATGTAGTGAAGTTCCCATGCAAGGTTCGCGGGGTCGCGGGCTTACCCTTTCGTGGTACAGAGTACGGCGGTTCACAGGAAGTGGAGGAAAACAACAAAGAAGAGCCAGGAACGCGGGAGCTTGGAACGGTCCGGGATCATGATCTCCCTAGGGCCGAACAGGCGTGCCTCGAACGAGAGCGCACCTGGGCCCAGGCACTCATCGCGATCGCCACGACCGCGATGCTGAGCGTCGCCACCACTGAATGGAAGGGAGACGTATGCGAGCGAGGCTGAGCCCCGCCAGTGCGCACGCGATGCAGCCAGAAGAGACAGCCACCGGTTGGAATTCGTCGCGCACCTGCCGCGTCGCTCGGAGGATTGCAACGCCGGCTACGGTCGCACGCAACAGTGGCAGACCGATACCGGGCAATCCGCCCGGATACCTGGTGGATGCGACGAGCAGTTCGCACTCCTTCGAACGTCTCGGCGTCCTACACGTTCGAACTGTAAAGTAGCTGCCGCAGGGAAGAAGGGAAATGACCAGAGAGAGGAGTCGGACACTAACACTTTCCAGGTACTGACGGAGCGCGGTCCCATCAGCTACCTTGGACAAGCTATCTACAACGGCACGAGTCGAGGCCCAGGGGACCGCGTCTCGGAGCGGTCGGAAACGCGCTCGAGGGCTTGTTGGCCGTCATACGTCGTGTCGCCTTACAGTCACTGCGGCTGTGTCAGCCTGACGGTCTTCAGCGCCCCGCCCACAAGATCACCTGATCGAACATCGTATGCCCCTCTTGCTCATGCCGCGGATCTGGCTTGAACGTGGTGAACGTTTCAAAGTCGGTGAACAATGAAAACATCACCTGCCCACGGACGGTCGCTACCATGACTTCGGCCATTATCAGCCAAAGGTGCTCTACTGCCCGTACACCACCGGCGCTGCCATAGCTTACAAACGCAGCAGCCTTATGGTTCCATTCCTGATAAAGATAGTCGATGGCATTCTTGAGTGCGCCGGAGGTGCTGTGGTTGTACTCGGGCGTTACGAATACGTAGGCATCGAAGGATCTGATCTTGTCGGCCCATCTCTTCGTATGCTCATGGGTGTATCGGCCGAGTGACGGTGGCGTGCGTTCATCGAGCAGCGGCAGGTCATAATCGGCGATGTCGACCAGTTCGAAATCTGCATCCTTGCGCTCTTAGGCAAGGGCGTACACCCAGCGCGAAACGGCCTCGTTGTGCCGCCCGGGCCGAGTACTTCCTGTTACGATTGCTACTCTGAGCATTACATCCTCCCTTCGCTGATGCGTGGTCATCATACGGAGATGTTCCAACACCAGCGCTGAGTACGTTCGTCAGCTGGTCAGCGGATACGTCTCGCTGCGGCGGCGCAACCGAAACGCCGCGGTGTAGAAGGCCGTAGCCTCGACTGCTCCCACGACCGGCAACTCATGCACCGGAGACAAAGCAGACGCGCCGGTGAACTTCAGCGTACCGGTGCCCGACCAGATTGCCCCCGCGTAGAATTCAAGCGCTGACGGGACGAGCACACACACGACCAGGGGGCGGCCAGGAACGGCCGAGCCGATGACCCGCAGCCCGAGCGCTTTGAGCACGCGTGGCTCCTCTGCTTTGATTTCTGCGACCAACTCGCCGGGACGGAATAGTTATGTGGATACTCCGTTGGTAAGGAACCGGGGAGGAGCACAGTCTAAGGCAATGGCCATCGCCAACACGCTCATGAAACGGGGAGCAGCGCCTGAGGAAATCGCACAGGGAATACTGTTCCTCGCCAGTGATGAAGAGTCTTTTGTAACCGGTGCCGAATTGATTATTGATGGAGGCTTCACCGCGTTCTAAACATGCCAGTGCTGCGCTCGAATGTTTAACCACTGATTGCACAGTGCGATCTGGTTTGTTTCGGTGGGTTCCGGATGTCGAGCGCAGGAAGTGCTGGGCACGGAGAGCACGTCACGGACTGATCTGGAGTTTATTCGCCTGAAGCCGACCTGTCAGGAGTAAACCGACACTCCCGGTTCGCGGCGAGCAGCAGGACGAGCCACGGCCGCGCAGTCGATACGGTACGCAGGGGGAGTACTCCGGGGGACGCTGGCCGACTTCCGGTACAACTCCGGCTCGATTGCAATAGTGCCGTCGATGCGCTCGCAGCAGTCGCTAGGCACTACGTGGTTATGCCCGAGCGCTCCTGACGAACAGCTTACGGTGGCCCCTTAATGTTCACGTGCCGCTTTCGCCACCCTGGTCAGCTGGATTCGCTCGGCGAGAAAGCGCCTTGGCCGAGGACTCGGCTCCCGGTGGTTCATGGAACGCTTCCACCGATATGCGCTGGTACGACACTTCCAGCACCGTCAGGTATGCTGTACCGCCTGGCGCTTCGAGGATTACGCGATCGCCCGCTGCCGACTTCATCAAGGCGCGCCCCAGGGGGGACACCCAACTGATGTGGTTGCGGTTCAGATCAACCTCATCGGTACCCACGATACTCACCACTCGCACGGCTCCCGCGGCATTGGCATAGCGTACAGTCGCTCCGAAGAATGCCGTCGTGGCCGCCTCGCCAGTCCTCGGAGTTTCCGGGTCGACTACTTCCGCGGCTTCGATTCGCTTCATGAGAAAGCGAATCCGCCCGTCAATTTGGCGCAGTCGTCGCTTGCCGTACTGGTAATCGGCGTTTTCACTACGATCGCCGTTGCTTGCAGCCCACGCCACCACCTCCGTCACCGCCGGGCGTTCCCGGGTGACCAAAAACCGCAGCTCATCTTTGAGGCGCTGCAGGCCGCCTGGGGTTATGTAGTTCTTGCCTGGCGTCTGGGGCTCGTCGCTTTGCGGTTTTCTTGTAAACCCTTTTCGCATACCTT
>DASQEG010000114.1:0-5235 GCA_035633775.1 Bryobacteraceae bacterium | reverse complement strand
TTTCTCGCACTTCGGCAGACTGCCTCAGTTTGCGCTGGACCGGATGTGGTCTATCATCGCCCTGGTGAAGGCGTCCACGAAGGGCTTCCCCCCGTTCATCAGATTTTCCCGTGTCATACGCTCAATTACGATCTCGGGCCGCACGCCGGTGTTTTCGATGTACCGGTTGACAGGAAGATCGGGGGCATTGGCAACATAATCCTTTCGGACGACCAGAGTATTGGTATTCGACACCATAGCCTCGGTCAGGGGACCTGCAAGCAATGGGTGGCTCACTGCTCCTCCTGCGCCGTTTGTGCGCATGCCGACGAGCGGTCCACGATTGTTGTCCTGCATCATGGCAGCAAAGATGTCTCCAGCCGATGTCGAAAACTCGTCTACCAGTACGATTAAGGGCTTGGAGTAAGGATTCTGCACTGGCTTGTTCATCCAGGCCGGAGCCATGCCCTGAAAATAGCAGGAGGGAAGCGCTTCCGTGCGGTGCGACCCGGATTGATAAGAGGCCAGCAACTTATCGACATTGTGCGAAAGCATCGTAATGACCCAGTCCTCCGCCTTCTGCTGCCGCGCGGATTCGAGTCCTGCCTGAAGGATCTGGATACGGTCCCAGGTAGGCCGAATTTCTTCTCCGAAGAACCAAAACTCATCGCGCATCAGCCGCCGCGCGACGTCGAGCATATAACAGCCTCCACCAGTATTCCGCGAAATGTCCAGCACCAGTCCATCGGTGTTTTCGTTGAGGTACTGGATCTCCTTGTCGAGCTCCTGAATCGCACTCGCCAGATTCGGTGGGCTGAAGGTCGGCAGCCGGAGATAGCCGATGCGCAGGCCATCGGCTTCATAGGTGCCCGATACATGGAAGTCGGCGGGAGTCTTGCCAAGCCTCATCACAAAATCGGGCGGAAGGGTAAAGGTTGGTTGTTTGGCACCATACCCCAGCACGTAGCGGCGGGGCACGAAGTTTCCGTCCTCGTCGACCGTTTCGCCCTGGAACACCGTGTCGGTCGTCGGCGTGCTCCAGTTCCACATGCCCTGGAGCACGTCCATGTAGCCTTGTTCGGCCCGCGACTGTCTGGTGGGGGATTTTGGAAGACTGGGTGAACCGCTGTACGGTATGTTCGATTTTTTCCACTCAAGGGTGTAGGTGCCGAGTTCGCCGCTGGCCCGACGGATGATGACGGAAGCCGTGTCGCCCAGTTCGCGGATGCGCGGATATGTAGACTGGCTGCGGAACGTGATGCGGTCGGCGGCCATGCGCCTGGTCGTCCTCGGATTTCCGAATCTACGAAATCTCGCGAGGTGCTCGATCCATTCCTCCGCCGTCCGGCCATCCACCGACACCAGCTCATCGCCCATCGCGAACGGGTAGTCGGCGACCGGCAGCCTCGAGCGGTCTACCGATTCGATCAGGACCTTGCCGTCATAGATATCGACGGAAAACCCCAGGCTTGCTGAGGCACTCCCCGGCGCAGTGTACGAGCTGTGCGTGTCTTCAAGCATCGCCACATACTCGAGCGCGATTTCGTGATATTCAATGTCGTCCTTCGCTCTGCGGACACGCTCCAGCCATCGGGTGGTGTTGCTGAGGTCAAAACGGAGGGCCTGATTCTTCCATTCAGCCGGAGCGTAGCGTCTGGAGTACAGGTTGACGAGCAGTTGGAAGTCCTGTAGCCGCTGCTCAGGGGTGACCTGGGCCAGAAGTGACGGCGCGCAGGTCGCGGCCGCCAGGATAAACATCGGTAGGCGCATCTTGTCCATCATGCTGTTCGCACGTTGTGACTATTTGGGTGCTCATGCAACGACACCGAACGCAAAAACATTTTCTTTGGCTACTGCGAGTGCACGCGGAATTGTGTCTAGAAACGAGCTCTGATGCCAATCTGCAGCGTTCGCGGACCGCCCGCCTGCAACGCCGGGGCGAGCCCGCTGTTCGGGCTGCCGCTGCCGAGCATCATGTTGAGTAATGATGCGGGCTCGCCGAATAGGCCGCTTGACAGAAACCGAACGGGGTCCGCGAAGTTCACGTTGTTGAACGCGTTAAACACCTCGGTCCGGAGTTGAATCGATGCGGAGTCGGAAAGCACCCATCGTTTCCGCAGCGTGAGGTCGAGTTGACTCATGCCGAAGCCGCGGATGCTGTTGCGACCGAGCGATCCTGCCTGTCCGTGCGGGACCGCGCGAAAAGCCTCGCGGTTGAGCCTGCGGCCGCCCGGCACGCTCGCGTGTTCGACCCACAACGGGCGGGAGGCAACCAGGTCCGGCCGCACCATGTTGTCGGCGCCGATGCCGTAGGCGTTCTCCACGGAGACGACATCGACGGGGAAAGCGGAGCGCGTACGACCCGTCGCATCGATCGCCCAGTTCCGCGCCAGATCCCACGTGACGCCCGCCGAAACGAGATGCCGCGCGTCGTAGTCGGAGGAGGCACCGTCACGCTGCGAGGAGAACGGGCCCTGCACGAAGTAAAGCGAGCTGTCCCACGGACCGTTGTCGATCGAGTGCGACCAGGTGTGTGCAACCGAAGCCCACATGCCGGATCGGAATCGCTGCGTGTAGCGTGATTGCAGGCCGTTGTAGCTCGATTCTCCGTTGTTTGTTGGCAGCACGGCCGTGGGAATCACGCTGCCTCGCGCGGCGTATCCTTCGCGCCGGAGAAGATCCCGGCCGCTGGAGCTTGTCCACGCTGTGGACAGCACACCGGTGCGCCTGATCGACTTGTCGACCGAGACCTGATGAATCCATGTGGCCGGGGCCGCGAGCTGACTTGGATACCCGAACCGCAGGACCGTCGCCTGCGGCACAGCGGGAGTTCTGGCGAGCAAACGCGGTGCGTTATAGGGGGCACCGTTCACCGGATCGACCGACGATGCGAACGAGACATCATAAAACAAGCCCGTCGAGCCTCGGAGCACGAGCCTCCCGTCGAAAAAGCTGCGGGCGACGCCGAGCCGCGGCGCGATGCGGTTCATACGCAGTGCCCACGTGGGCTCCTCGTTCAACTCGCGCATCCAGGCGAATTCAGCAGGATAGGGCGTCGCCAGTGACGCGCCGTGCAGTTCGAGCGGTGGCTGCGTCACTTTGGGCGCGGGCGTGAGTTCCCATCGCGCTCCGACGTTGATATGAGTGCGGGCTCCCACGCGCCAGGAGTCCTGCAGGAACAGCGATGCGGCCTCAATCATGCTGGATGCCTGCTGTGCCTGCGAATAGGTCACGAACACGTTGCCGGAGAGCAAATCCGTGACGCTCGGAGACGAACTGAACACCGATGCCATAGACTGATCACGGCGCGGGCTCAGGCGATGGTAGTCTGCGCCGAAACGGAACTGATGCCGGCGGCGGATGAGCATCGCCGACTCGCTGATGCTGATCTGGCCCTGGCTGTTGCGCCCGGCCTGCTCCAACAGGAGCTGACCCGATCCTGTCCCTACGGCAGTGCAGTCGCAGGTCTGCAGGTCAGGAAGGATTGCGGCTGTGGAGACAGGTCGTGCGCCATCGGCGGCTTCGGTCACCCAGCTCGATGAAACGCGGGACTCGGTCACGTTCACGCGCAGTTCGTGCGAAGCCGCTGTGCCAATGGCGCTCGTCAGCCCAGCTGTGAACGAGCGCGAGCTGAACTGCGATCGGTGTACCTGAAGATAACCGAACTCGCTATTCGAGGGCGAATCTGAATAGCGGAAGAAGAGACTGCCGCGGCTGCCGAGCATGCGGTCGACTCGCGCGCTTGCGGTCTGCAGGTCGGCCGGCCGAACGGTTTGGACGAAGCGCTCGGCCTGTGCGAGTCCGAGCTCGGGTCCGTTCGGTACGGGGTACGCTTCCAGCAGCGGCCGGTAGGCGGCGACTGCGCTTTTTCGCGCTTGTAGCGACGGCACAGCGGTGCGCCAGGAGTATGGCTGCTCCAGACGGAGCGCCTCAAAAGAGCCGAAGAAGAACGTCAGGTCCCGCTGGATGGGACCGCCGATCGCGCCACCAGCCTGCCGAAGCCTCGACGCGGGACGGCCCGCGTCATAACGCGAGGTGAACCAGTCGCGGGAGGAGGTCCGCTCGTGCCTGCCCGCGACGAAGCCGGAGCCGTGAAACTCGTTGGTGCCCGACCGGGTGACGAGTGCGATGTGAGCCCCGGGCATTCTGCCGTATTCCGCGGAGAATGCCGACGTGTGGACTCGGACTTCCTGCACCGCCTCAAGGGAAGAAAGATTATGGAGGCTGCCGATAGCCGTCATGCCTGGCAGCGTTCCTCCGGCGAACTGACCAGGCAGTCCCGCGCCGCTGATGCCGGTGTTCGCACTGACGCCGTCCACGGTGAAGTAGTTTGAGCTCGGGCGCTGGCCATTGGCGCTAAACTGCCCGGCATCACCGGCTGTGGCGGGCGTCGCGAGCACACCCGGCGAGAGATCGAGCAGGTTCTGCACCGTGTAGCCGTTCAGTGGAAGACGCTCGATGGTGTCTGCGCCGAGCAGTGATGTGATGGCGGCGCTGTCGCGCTGCAGGTCGTCGTGATCGCCCCAGACGGTGACGCTTTCGGTGATGGCGCCGACGCCCAGCCTGAAATCGACCCGAGCGGCTTCTCCGGATGTGACACGCACGCCAAGACGCGTTGTGGTCTGAAAGCCTTCTTTGCGGATCGAGACTTTGTACTGGCCGGGGCGCAGGGCGGAGACGGTGTAGACCCCGCTGTCACCGGTGCGAGCAACGCGCCGCATGCCAGTGTCGTTGTTCGTGACGGTCAGGGTTGCACCCGCGATGACGCCGGAGCTGGCGTCGGTTACGAGGCCAACGATCTGCCCGGAAGTTTGCGCAAGCGCGAGGACTGGCAGGAGGAAGCAGGCGCCCATGCGAGCCGAGCAGTTGGTCCGCAGCGCCCATGCGTAGCCGCGCCACGTCATTGGGAGGCTTCTTCCACGCGGGCTATGGCCGCATACAGGTGCGCCAGGCCAGGACGAGTTCCTTCAGCACGGGCTGCGGCGAAGATTTGGTGGAGCGCGTCGTCAGTTTCACGCGCGGCCGTCAGAAGACGTTCGGCGGACCGTTGCCACGACACTGCCGGCTGACTCGCGGGCGCCGCGACTTCCATCCGCAGTTCCGCACGCAGCCGCCGAACGTGATCGCGAACGGCATCGAGATGATCGGACCGCAGCGAGCGCAGAAGGTCAAGGTCACGCTCGCTCAATTTGGATTCGCGCGTAACAGGGAACCGCTCGGCGAGATGGTGCAGCGCATGCGCACGGGCAAGCAATC
>DASQEG010000113.1:0-2512 GCA_035633775.1 Bryobacteraceae bacterium | reverse complement strand
GTCGCAGAAGTTCGAACAGCGCGTGTGTCCGGCTTCCGGCGCGGCAGGCAGGCCATGTTCGAGGCGAGTTTCGCTGACGGATCGGGCGCTACGCTGCACGCCCGGTGGTTCAACGCCTCTTATCTGTCCAACGTAATCGTTCCGGGCCTGCGGGTCGCCCTGTTCGGCAAAATCGAGAGCGACAGCTTCAGCGGCAATCTTTCGATGCTCCACCCGGACTACGAGCCGCTTTCGGCTGATGACGACAGCGACGCTTTTCTGCATACCGGCCGCATCGTGCCCGTGTACGAAGCCGCATCCAAAGTAAACACTAAAGTCATTCGAACCGTCGTTCACCGAATTCTCGAGTCGCTTCCCCCGCTCGAGGACATGCTCCCGGAGGAAGTTCGGGCACGACTGAAGTTACCGACACGGCACGAGGCGGTCCGTGCCGTTCATTTTCCGGAAGCCGGAGAGGACCTGCGCGTGCTGAACTCGTTCCGGACGCAGGCCCAGATCAGGCTGATCTTCGAAGAGTTCTTCTGGCTGGAAACGGGTCTTGCACTGAAACGCAGGCGAGCCCGCACGGAAGCAGGCATCGCGTTCCAGTTGACAGACGCTGCTCGCGAACGCATCAAGGCGATGCTGCCGTTCAAGCCTACGAACGCGCAAAAGCGGGTGTTGGCGGAAATTGCCCAGGACATGGCGGAGCCCCATCCGATGAACCGCCTGCTCCAGGGAGATGTCGGCAGCGGTAAGACACTCGTTGCGGCCGAAGCAGCGGTGATCGCGATTGAAAATGGATACCAGGCGGCCCTCCTGGCGCCTACCGAGATTCTTGCGGCACAGCACTACTTCAATCTGAAACAACTCTTCAGCAGGCTCGGGTACGTCGTGCTTCTGCTCACGGGCTCCAATACGGCCCGGGAAAAGGAGAAACTGAAGCAGATTATCGCCGCCGGCCTCGCGCACGTGGTGGTCGGAACGCATGCGCTGCTTGAGCAGGACGTCGAGTTCCAACGGCTTGGGCTTGCCATTGTCGACGAGCAGCACCGGTTCGGCGTAATGCAGCGGCTCAAACTGATCGAGAAAGGCCGCCCCGACGTGCTCGTCATGACAGCAACACCGATCCCGCGCACGCTCGCTCTCACGTTATATGGCGATCTTGACACCTCCGTTATCGACGAGTTGCCGCCCGGGCGCAAGCCGATCGTGACGAAGCACATGACCGAAGATCGGCTCGAGCAGGTTTGGACGTTCGTGGCGAAGCAGATCGAGGCCGGGCATCAGGCCTATGTGGTGTACCCGGTTATCGAAGAATCGGAATCGCAGGCCATGAAGGCTGCACAGGCCATGCACAAACACCTAGCCGAGACTGTCTTCCCTGCGCTGCGGCTCGGCCTGCTTCACGGGCGCCTCAGCACTGCCGAGAAGGAATCGACAATGTCGGCATTCAAGGCCGGTGAGATCGACATCCTGGTCTCCACAACTGTGATTGAGGTTGGCGTTGACGTGCCGAACGCAACTGTGATGATCATTGAGCAGGCGGAGCGGTTCGGCCTCGCTCAGTTGCACCAGCTTCGCGGGCGGGTGGGTCGCGGCGGAGATCAGAGCTACTGCATCCTCGTCACGGGCAAACTGAACGATAATGCGCGCGAACGTATCCGGACGTTGGTGGACTCCAACGACGGCTTTCACATCGCCGAGATGGACATGAAGCTGCGTGGCCCGGGAGAGTTCTTCGGCACGAAGCAGTCGGGATTGCCCGCGCTACGAATTGGCGACATCGTGCGGGACTTCGACATACTGGAACTTGGACGCCGCGAAGCTATGACGTTCGTCGATCACCCTCCATCACCCGAGGTACTACGGAGCGCCGTGGCTTACGTGCAAACGCACTGGCAGCGCCGCTATGGACTGGTTCAGGTAGGTTGATGCGCGTCATCGGAGGCGAGTTCCGAAGCCGAAGGCTGCAAACTCTTCCAGGCATGGATACGCGTCCAACACCGGACCGCCTCCGCGAGTCACTGTTCAACGTTCTTGCCCCGGAGATCGAGGATGCGGCTTTTCTTGATGCGTACGCCGGCACAGGCGCCGTGGGGATCGAAGCGCTGAGCCGCGGCGCCGCAAAGTGCATCTTCATCGAGCGCTCGAAGGAGGCCGTAGAGGTGATTCGAAAGAATGTCAGGGAGCTGGGGCTCGAGCGACGCAGCGAGATCTTGCAAGGGAAGGTCCTCGAGTACCTTCGGCACCGTAAGGCGGACATTGTGTTTCTGGACCCCCCATATACGCTCGAACGCGACTACGCTGAAGCCATGACGCTGCTGGATGAGGAGCCGCACCCGTTGGTTGTGGCGCAGCATTCCGTTAGATTCGAGCTCGCTGCAGAGTACGGAGGCCTCCGGCGCACCCGCGTCCTGCGCCAGGGTGATAACGCGCTTAGTTTCTACCGTCCGTTAGTGATGTAACAGCGCCGCGATATATTGAGCCCCAATGGCCTAAGGCGCGTTGAAGGGGTTCGGGTTCACTCTGT
>DASQEG010000112.1:0-7409 GCA_035633775.1 Bryobacteraceae bacterium | reverse complement strand
CTGCATACGCGCACGACCGGTTAGCCGGACCGCCGCCGTTCCATCAACCAGAATGTAGGGGCTGTAGAAATCAAAGGTGGCACTGCCGCCCAGGGAAGCGTCACGCGCCCTGAGGTAGGGCGCGGAAGGGGCGAGTTCCAGATTCGAATCCGGAGTAAGCGCATCAAGCACGCTCCGGTCGCGCAGATCGGGCTGATAACTTATGCGGCCCCACGCCTGTCCAATCGTACGACCACCTTCCAGTTCCGGGCCATATCCTTCGCCGCGCGGCACGGTGGTCAGGTATGGCTTGGCTCGAAGATAATTCGGGTCATGTTTGACCCAGGTTCCGTCGAACATGGAGTCGTTGACGCGGTAAACGCGACCCGCTGAAAGGAACGGGAGTTCGCGATTCGCGCGCTCACTGATCGGTCGGTAGAACGCACGAGCCGTGTTGTCCCAGAAACGGGTGATCGTTGTCCCTTTGGGGAGGCGGAAGCTCATGTCGTGGAAGCGCGTGCCCATGACGTAGTGGGAGTCACCAAAGACCGACTCGAGCGGCGCGCCGGCGGTCTCCCATGCTTTCTGATCCCGGTAGAACACGGGCAGCAGCTTGAGTGTCTTCTCCCACTCATTACCGAAATACTCGAAAAATGGGCGGCTGCGGTGGCGGAACTCCTTGTTCTTCAGTACGCTCTGATCTTTGCCAACCTCCGGCCAATCGAGCACGCGGGCATTTGCCGCGTCCGTCTCAATCAGGTAGTACCCGTAGCGGGGATCGAAAGCTCCGTAGTTGCCGTCCAGCCGGAGGCGGTATTTGGTGTGGTACCCGCCGCCTTCATTGCGAACCACGACCCTTTCGGCGGCAGCCGGGTCCTGCTTGAATTCCTTCCACGCAGCGTCGGCAACGCGACTACATGTGTCGCAATACCCCCAGCCATACACGAACAGGTTCTTGTGCGCATCCAGCACGTAGCGCTCTTTCGCGAACGGTCCTTCGTGCGCCTGAATCATGCCACCGACGGCCATCCGGCAGTACAGCCGGAGCCACTCGAACAATGCCTTGCCCTGAGCCGTCTCGGTTGCGTTCTCGAGACCTTCGATGCGCATGATGTCGCCGACCCAGGTCCGCAGGTCGACGGCACGAGGCCACGATTCTGTGCTGACGAGCGGGCCTCTGGGTGTATGCTCGGCCTCAGCCGAAAGGACCGCGGCAGTTACGAGGAGTGCGTACGCGAGCCGGCCACTCAAACAGTCGATCCTGCTGGTGCGGACGCCTGAGCGCGCACATGCTGGAACATGCCCAGGTGTACCGCGGAGCTGCACTGCTCCTGCTCCGTCCGTGCTTCCAGCACGTCGATGAGTCGGGAGACCTTTCGGCGGACCCTTTCTGCTTCCTGTTCACCTGCATTAACGTGCAGGTGAACTACGGACAGTTCGGAGTCACCGACCGGATACGCAGCGGCCGTCTGGATGTTAATACCGCAAGCGCTCACAATCGACGTAATCCGCGCGAGAACTCCGCAGCAGTTCGATGTGAGAACAAGCAGGTGTGTCATGAGACTTCCAGAGCCCATAGTGTAAGTCAGTTCCGGCGAACTTTCAAGGCAGATTGCGTTCCTCTGGTTGCGATCCGTGCTCAGGCATGATGTAATGCACTCGTTAGGAAGGAAAGTTAACTAACTTGAAGTTGCCCGTTCATCCGCTGCTCGGTTTGGCCATGAATGCGCCCGACATGCGGAGTCTGAACGGCATCCAGCTGCTTAATCTGATTCGGGAGCACGGTCCCGTGTCCCGCGCAGGCCTCGCAAAGATCAGCGGGTTGAGCAAGCCTGCCGTATCGGAGCAGGTCAGCCGCCTGGTTGCCTTCGGAGCAGTGCTGGAGACAGGCATTGGCGAGGTCAGCGAGGCCGGGGGCAAACGTCCAACGCTGCTGGCATTTCACGCCGATGCGGGACGTGTCGCAGGAATTGGCATCGGTGCTACTGTTACGCGCATCGCCATCGCCGATCTGGAAGGCAAAATCCTGCAGAGCGTGGAGATCCCGACAGCGCCGGAACAGCCGGCCCGCAAAGTGATCGGCCGTATTGAACGTACGCTCGCAACGCTTGTTTCCCGCAGCGGCCGCAAGTTGCATGCAATCGGAATCGGTGTCCCGGGACGGGTCGACTGCAACACGGGCGCCGTCCTTGAATCTGGCAGCGTGTTCGGCTGGCATGACATCGACCTGCGTACACCGTTTCAGCAGCGATTTGGGTGCACGGTCTCGGTGGACAACGATGTCAACGTAGGTCTGATGGCCGAGCTTCACCGCGGTGCTGCACAGCACGCCACGACTGCAGTCCTGATTCGCGCAGATACCGGCATCGGCTCAGCGGTCGCGATCGATCGCCGCATTCACCACGGCAGTAATTGGGCGGCGGGCGAGATCGGTCACCTCGCGGCCAACAGTTCGGCGCCGGGCCGGGTCAGCGCTCGCGGGTATCTGGAATCGGTCCTTGGGGCCGATCAGGTAGCACGACGCGTTCGGTCAGCAGCGAAAAGATCACCCTTACTACGCGGCTTACTCGCTGAAATGTCGGAACTGCCTGCTGTGATGGCAGCAGCCGCTCGGAAAGACGTGGCAGCGCGGAAACTCACGGCGGAGTTGTCGGCCCTTGCAGCGATCGCGGTTGCCAACCAGGCGCTCGCTTACGACCCTGACGTCGTTCTGCTTTCGGGCGAACTGTTCGCTGTTTTCATCGCGGATATCCGCAAGTTCCTTACCCGCACCGTCCCATGGTCCCCGAACGTGCAAAGCGCCTGCTTCGGGGAGGAAGGTGTTCAGGCCGGAGCGGTTGACGTCGCTCTGGTTTCCGCTTACGACCAAATGTCCCGGCAACTCTCCACTGATCCCTTGCAGGCTCAGCAAGCTGCCGCGGGCGCCTAGCTTGAACGGGAGGCTTATGCTCGAGCGAATTCGATTTCAAATCTGCGCAGCTCTGATGCTGCTTGCCGCAGTCGCGCCGGCTTTCGCGCAGACAAGAGGCACTGTGAGCGGTTATGTCCGCGATGCCAGCGGAGCGCTGGTTCCGGGCGCAGCCATCACCCTGAATCATGAAAACACCGGCAGTCGCCGCCAGACTACGGCCGACCAGGAGGGTTACTACCAGTTTCTCGGGCTTGTGTCGGGCCGGTATTCGGTTGAAGCCGAGGCGAAAGGCTTCAAAAAAGTTGCGAATACGGGGCTGGAGCTGACGGCAGACCAGAACCTGCGCGCCGACATCTCTATGGAAATCGGTGCCGTCACAGAAACGGTTGACGTCAGCGCATCGGCCGCGGTCGTCGATACGCGGTCCGCGACGCTGGCCTCGACCATCAACGACCGCCGGATTGTGGAACTTCCGCTCAGCGGACGCAACGTGATCGCGCTGGCATCTTTGCTACCCGGAGTCACTCAGGTCTCATCGCCTTCCAACAGCGATGTGACGCACGCGCGTGGCGGCTCGACAATGACCGTCAACGGCAGTCGTGCCAATCAGAGCTACTACACGTTGAACGGCACGTTCTTCACAAATCCGTCGCGTAACACGGGATTGAACGTTCCGCCACCCGATGCGGTACAGGAACTGCGCATCCAGACGTCCAACTTCACCGCCGAGAGCGGACGGAACGCGGGTGCGATCGTCAGCGTTGTGACTCGTGCGGGGACGAACGATTTTCACGGTGCCCTCTGGGAGTTTCACCGCAACAGCGCCTTGAACGCCCGCAACTTCTTTCTGCCTCGGAAGCCGTCCGAGCGGCAGAACCAGTTCGGGGCAACGGCAGGCGGACCCATCCGCCGCGACAAGCTGTTTGTGTTCGGTGCTTATGAAGGCGTATTTGATCGGCGCGCGGCATCAGAGGTGAGCGCCTTCCCGCCAACAGCAGCTGAGCGTTCCGGCGACTTCTCCAACCTGTCCCGTCAGCTGGTTGATCCGTTTACGGGCGCACCGTTCCCTGGCAATCAGATTCCTGCGAGCCGGATCGATCCGGTGGCGCAGAAGGTCCTCGAGTTCGTGCCATTGCCTCCGCCCGGAGGGATGCTCGCGGCGATCTCTCCGGCGCCGCGTGACGGCCACCTCGGCATGACTCGTGCTGACTGGAACGTCTCCGACCGGCAGTCATTGTTCGTCCACTACTACCTGAACCAGAACAGGCTGGAAGCTGAGGCTCTGGACTTCGGATCAAACATTGCCGGATGGATGGGCAGGTCGCAGCGAGTTCGCAATCAGAACGCGGGCCTGAATCACACGTACGTCTTCAGCCCCACTCTGCTCAACCAGGTCACGCTCGGTTACACCCGTTCTGTCTCGAGCGATCTTCCTTCGACAACCAGAACCAACGCTGAACTCGGGATGCGTGGCTTCCCTGATTACACCAACGGCGGTGCTGCGCAGTTTCGTGTCACTGGACGCCTGAATCTGAACTCGGGTGGTCCGGTGAAGTTTATCTCGAACAACTACGACATCAATGAGACGCTCAGCTGGACAAAGGGCCGACACACGTTGAGATTCGGGTTCCAGTATCTGGATCTCGGATTCTTTCAGTCGTTCCTTGGACCTGCCACGTTCACGTTCAATGGGACACGGACAGGCGATGCCTTCGCCGACTTCCTGACTGGCGCATATCGAACACTCGCGTTCGGGTACGGCGTGCGCAACAACGACGGACTGAGCGGGTATTACGGTGCTTTCTTTCAGGATGACTTCAAGGTGACGCCCCGCTTGACGCTGAACTTCGGGCTGCGCTATGAGGTGATGCAGCCATGGGTGGACAAGGCAGACCGCATCAACACTGTGGACACGACACCCGGAGCGCAGTCGAGGGTGGTGCCCAATGCACCTCCCGGCCTCCTGTTCGTGGGCGACCTGCCGCGTGGCCTGGTCGAGACGGACCGGAACAACTTTGGACCTCGCTTCGGCTTTGCCTGGGACGTGCTGGGTGACGGTCGAACGGCTGTCAGGGGCGGCTACGGAATCTTCTACGAGATGCTGAACGCCGACACGGTTGCTCAGGAGAATCCGCCTTTTGCCGGCTCGACGTCTTACGTAAACGGTCGGCTGGTCGAACCGGCGGCAGGCCAGGTGCTTCCTCCTGTGGTACCCGATCCCACGAACACAGGGTTCGTGTACCCCATCAACAACTTCTTCGTCGACCTTACGCTTCGTACCCCGTATGTCCAGCAGTGGAACTTCTCGGTTGAACGGCAGGTGGGCAGCGATATCTCCGTGCAGGGTTCGTATGTGGGCCGCGTCGGCCATAAGCTGGCCGCCTACCGGCCGTTCAACGCAGCCATTTACGTGCCCGGCACGGACGCAAACGGCAGACCCCTCTCAACTCTTGAGAACGCGGGCCAGCGCGCACCCTTCTACCCGGGCATCTATGGAACGCAAATGCTCGCACTTTCAGGTGCGTTCAATCAGAGTTACCACGGGGCGCAGTTGCGGGTAGACAAGCGTTTCTCCAACAACTTCTCCGTACTTGCTTCGTACACACTGGGCAAGGCGATTGATGACAGCTCGACGACGACGCTTGGAGGGTGTGTATCCAATCCTTACGATCTGCGCTCGGAGCGGGGCCGCGCTCAATTCGATGCGCGCCATGCTCTCTCCGTGTCGTGGTTCTACACACCACTGCCCGCACGCAGAGGATGGTTCGGAGCACTGTTTGGCGGCTGGAACACGTCGGGCATTCATCGCGTGCGGTCCGGCTATCCACTCACCTTCTACAACGGCGACGATGTGGCGCTTGCGATGGACATCTGCAATGGCTCCGAGCAGCATCCTGATCTGATCGCAGACCCGGCTCGTGAGCATGAGTCCCGCGGCGATATGATCACTCGTTTCTTCAACACTGGCGCGTTCCGGCGGCCTCAGACCGGAACGTACGGTTCGGCGGGACGCAACATTCTTTCCGGGCCGGCCTTCGTCACTTCAGACCTGGCCCTGCTGAAGAACTTCGTGGTTGCCGGCGAGACCAGACTTGAGTTTCGCGCGGAGCTGTTCAACGCGTTCAACCAGGTGAACTTCACGCGTGTTCGCACCACAATGACCGATCCGAACTTTGGCAGGATTGACCAGGCAGCGCCCGGGCGCACGATTCAGCTTGCGCTTAAGTATGTCTGGTAGCGGGGCCGCTGGAGCGGGGCCGAGGGCCGCGAGCCCTCAGCTCCGCAGGGTCCTCTCCCGAACGGACCTGGTCGTATATGGGTTAACGATCATTACGCCGACCGCAGCATACCCGGTTTTTGGAAGACTGCAGCAGGTCTCGAATGGACACGCGGCGCTCAGCTACCTCATTGCAGTCGTCGCCATGCTGCTCACCGCTCTGAGCTATGGCCGCATGGCGGCTGCGTTTCCCTCGGCGGGTTCCACGTACACCTACGCCACCCGATCGCTGCACGAGTACACGGGCTTTCTTGCCGGCTGGTCCATGATTCTCGACTATGTGCTGGTGCCGTTACTGAGTGCCGTTTACGTAGCACTGACCGCTTCACGAATCGCACCCGCAATCCCGTACGAGGCCTGGGCGTTTGTCTTCGCCGCCGGAGTCACGCTGGTGAACCTTTACGGCATGCGCGTCACCGCACGGGCGAGTCGAGTCATGATGCTGATCATGACTGCCTCGACAGTGCTCTTCGTCGCACTCGCCGCCGTGACGGTGTTTCGCGACGGCGGCGCCACTGCCCTGCTTCAGCCAACGGCTGTGCTGAACCGCGACACCTTCGCACTCCCCCCGTTGATCGCGGCAGCCGCCGTAGCAACCCTTTCTTATCTCGGCTTCGACGCCGTGTCCACGCTGGCAGAGGACACGCGGGATCCTGACAGAGATATTGGCTTCGCCACCGTCCTGGTCTGCCTGTTGCAGACGGTCTTCTGCTTTTTGGTGAGCTATTTTGCAACGCTCGTGTGGCCTGCCGCGCGGCCTTTCGCGAACGTTGAAACCGCCATCCTCGACGTCAGCAGCGTGTTGGGAGGATCAGCGATGGTCGGCTTCACCAGCTTTGTCCTGCTGATCGGCGCTGTCGCAAGCTCGGTCACTAGCCAGGCGGGAGCCTCCCGTCTTCTGTATGGCATGGGCCGGGACGGGGTCCTCCCGCGCAGCATCTTCGGCTATCTCGACCCAAAGAGTGCGACACCCACACGCAGCATCTGTCTCATGGGAGCCATATCCTTTGTCGGCGCCCTGCTCATCTCGTTTCAGACGGTCGTGGAACTAGTGAACTTCGGTGCCTTCGTCGGCTTCATTCTTGTCAACGTGAGCGTAGTTCGCCACTACTACCTGCGATTGAAGCAGCGAACCGGCACGGCGTTGTGGCGTAACCTGCTGTTCCCACTGGCAGGCGCGATGGTGTGCGCGTATGTCTGGATGAACCTGGGCACCAACGCAAAGCTGCTCGGCTTCGCGTG
>DASQEG010000111.1:0-3839 GCA_035633775.1 Bryobacteraceae bacterium | reverse complement strand
AGCCCTTCGTGCCCCTGCGGACTGCTGTAGGGCAGGCCCTTTCGCGTTTGCGTGGACAAGGCCCGCCGATAGGCTCGGCTGAGCGCCGCCACCGGCATGAGTCGAGCGTCCGGCGTGCCGTCGGTGAATTGCAGGACGCCCGCCGGGAGGGCTGGGGTCTCCTCGGACCACGGGGAGGCAGCAACCGCAAAACTCGGCTTTGCGGGAAACTGCGCCCTAACGGGTTCGCGGCTCACCGGTGCCTCGGGCAGCCGCTCAGAGACAAACGTCCCACGCGACGGCTCGCTGGTCGCCCAGCCCTGCGCGGTCAGCTCGTTGTACGCCGCCGTGACCGTGTTCCGGTGAACACCAAGCAGTTCGGACATTGCCCGTGTGCCGGGCAGGGGCGTGCCCGGTGCTAGACGCCCGCGATGCACTTCCTCGGCGACAGCCCGCGCGATCTGCTGGTACACCGGGACCTCACCCTTCGGGTCCAGGGCGATCGGCACCGTCCAGGAGCGCAGCATACGTTCAGTCTACCGGACCAGAGATTGTCAGGAGAACGAAGGGATATCTGTGCCAGATTTCAGTCGGAGCAGCTGGCGTTCCTTAATAGGTACTGAGCATCAGTGCTGCTCTCCTGTTCGTCTCCAAGGTTTGCAAGCCGGACTAGCTGACATCTCAATACCGGAACTAGCAAGTAGGCCGTTGCTGCTTTAGCTTGGGACTGTGAACCGGCTGCGGTCTGTCGCCGGAACCCAAGAAGGAGAAAGCAGATGAAGACACAAGTGTTCTACCAGGCCGGATCCGACCTGAAGGGGATAAGGAGCAAATCATGAACGTCTACTCAGGGTTTCTACTCGCGTTCCTGCTGGCAGGAAGCGCTGAGGCGGCGCCGGAGGGTGCCCGCTCGTATGTCAAGAAGACTCCCGACCTCGCTTTAAAAGCGGCAAGTGTGGAGTATCGCAGCGACCTCGACCTGCTCGTGTTCGAGCAGAAGGTCGAGGGCTCGGCCGGTGGCACGCTGCCGCGTCCCCGCGGCGAGCTCGATGGTGCACCCGTCCTCGGGTATGTGTTCCCCACGACCTTGAAGAGCGAAGACGTAGGCTTTAGCCCGGCGGAGGGTGTTGTCGCTCTGGCCGTCACGAGCCACCCGGACTTTGATGACTCGCCGCTGTGGGACGAGAACGGCGACGGCGACACCAGGAACGATGGACTGACTTGGCACACGCACTGGGTCGTGCTCGTAAAGGATACCCGCGTTCCTGGAGGCCTGAGCGTGAAAGAGTTCCGCAAGGCTGAGGCTGTTGTGCTGCCGCCGACCGCACCCGATATGCCGATGTTCATGGACTCGCCGGGATATTCCCTCGTCACCAGAGGCGACACGCTCCGTGTGCTCCTGCCAGCGCAACGCGTGCGTAACAAGACCGAGTTCCGATTTGATGCTGTGACTGCTTACATGGAGGTCGCATCAGGCAAAGGAGGTGGGCACAGCCATAAGGATTCAAAGCCAATGCTCGGTGTGTATGGTGTTTACAGCGTGCTTTCGGGCGACCTGTCGCTTCCCTATCAGGTCGTCCGCCGGTAGGCGAGGAGCGAAGCGGTGAGCGGCGTGGGTTCATCGCTCGGAAGCGTGGCGCAGGTGAGCAGCGGACTGCCGCACCTGCGCCCGCATGGCAGGGTCGCGGTCGGAGGTTTTCGAAGCCCGGGAAGCCCGTGCGCTATTGCACCTTAACTATCGCCACTTGCGGGAGGCTGCGAGAGCAGCAACTCCTGCGCCGACGAGAAGGACTGACGCAGGCTCGGGGACGTCTGCATCGGGAATGTCCGGTCGGAAAGGCCGGCTGTGGACCTCGCCGTTGCCAATGAAGGATGCCGCAAACACGCCTCCCTCCAGCGCAGAAGAAGTCGTCACCAAGGCGTTCGGCGCAAGAATCGTGCCACCCCACTGCGAGAACGACAGGTCGGTTGCCTCCGTAAAGTTCCATAAGATGTCGTGCGCGACGGTAACTGGCTGCTGGAAGTTCAGGCTCTGGTTGTAAGAGGTTCCGTAGACGTTGAAGATTGCTCCATCCCGGCCATTTAAATCCACATACAACGATGCCAGCTGGCTGAGCTGGGCGGTTGTGATGCTGAAGATCGCCAGACCAGAGCCCGAACTTGCCCGCAATGCAACATTGTTTGGCCAATCGGGTTCGTCGTTGGACGGGAAGGTGCTGTTTGGCACGAACGCGGCCAACTGGGCAGAGAGTTGAGCTATTGGATCACCAAAAGCGGAGGCGAAATCGGGTAGCGGGTCCGGGGCACTTGTTCCGACGCCGTTGATCAAGCTTGATCCGCCGCCGTTAAGGTTGACCAAACCGGCGGTGGTCCCGACGATGGTTGCGCCGCCTCCGTTGTTAACAGCAATGGGGTCCGTAGCTGTCGAATTCCCGTATACGGTCAGAGCGCGGTACTCCGATGACGCACCCGGCCCGGGATTGCTGTTGAAAGTAGCTCCGCGTGTCAGGTTCCCGCCGATGACAGTTCGTCCTTCAATGTCGTGACCGGTCGAAAGATTGCCAGAAACAACTACGTTGAAGTTCCGCAGAATATCTGTTGCAGTCAGTTGGCTGCTGAGCAGATCAGTGCAAGACAACGTAGCGAGGAAGACAGAGTTCAGAAATGCTTTGGTAAAGGTCATAGGTGCTCGCCACAGGCGAAGGTCGTTCGCAGCCCAATGTTAATCGGTTTCACAGATGCCGACAAGCACCACAAGGTACTAATCCCGCGTACTGTGCGTACCAAGGTAGCGGCTTGCGTGTACATCGGACTCTGTCGTATTTCCTTGTGGTTTTCAGGAATACTGTGCAAGCCTGACCTTGCCTCAATCCACAGCAACCTGCTGGTCCATGTCCACGTGTGCTGTGGCGCCTCTCGTGCATAGCATTCTGTATGGCGAAACGCAGCACACAGGTCGCGCAACGCGAACTGCTGAAGGAAGCAGTCCGCCTGCGCAAACTTGTCCAGATCCTTGAACACAGCTTTTCTCCCGTTAAGACTGAGCTATTTGCGCACGATCAGCCAGAGGTGACGAGGGTGTTCTGGATGTCACCGCGGCAGCAAGACGTCTACGGGTGCAGGCACGCCGGCAAAGCGTTTGGACTCTCTCGCACCGTGGCCAAAGCCCCGCGCTGTTCCGAAACGGGACCCAAAAAGGCCAGGAAGCGTTCCGCTTCGGGATTGTGCAGTTCGCTCCTGAGTTGCGCGGCGATCCGATGAACCCTTGTAACCGGCGACGAGAAGAATAGACATGAGACTCGCTCCCATACTGATATCCATTCTGTTAACGGCTTCATTCCTGGCTGTGCTCATGGTGTTCGGCCATAAAGATGATCAAGGCTACTCGCTTGCCCAGAGACTGATCCGTTCCTGGTTCCGGCTCTCGCGCTGGACGTATGCGCAAGCCAAAGGGTGGGATGAGTTCCTGGTCCACTACCGGCGTGCGTGCTCAGCCCGTCGAAGGGCCTTTCACCTGGCCATGAATGAACCGCTGCCTGATCTCAGCACTCCTACCGCAGCAGAGGAAGTGGCGCAAATCGAGGCTGACTTTCTCCCGGAAAACTCGTCCGTCTAAGACCGGACTGCACTCTCTCTCGTTCGTGGAAGGCACAGCTACGCAGAGCGGCCGCCCCGTCCTATTCCCGAATCAGGCGGTCCGGCCGGTGTAGCGTACGCTGGTCGGAATGGCGCAAACGCGGTCCCTGGTTGGCTGCTGCGGCTGGACTGAAGCACAGGCCCGCTACGTTACTAATTTCTCTACAATCGAGTTGCAGACAACCTTCTATCAACCGCCGGCCCTCGCCGTGGCCGAACGCTGG
>DASQEG010000110.1:0-4130 GCA_035633775.1 Bryobacteraceae bacterium | reverse complement strand
ATTACGGCCGAACAGCAAAGTTCGAATCGCCGAAAGAGGCCCGCGCACTGCAGCCGCGGCGCAGGCGGGAAACGGAACGGCCAAGGCCGGCGAGTAGTTCATGCATTTTACCGAATTCTTCATCCGACGTGCGATCACGACAACTCTGTTGATGGCGGCGCTGAGTCTTTTCGGCGCGATCGCGTACCTCACGCTGCCCGTAAGCGATTTGCCGAACATAGACTTCCCGACCATTCAGGTCAGCGTCAATCAGCCCGGCGCCAGTCCCGAAACTATGGCAAACACTGTGGCAACTCCCCTCGAACGCGAGTTCACTTCTCTTCAGGGGATTGCATCCATCAACTCCAGTTCGAGTCTTGGCTCCACGCGCATCACGCTTGAGTTTGATCTGTCGCGCAACATCGATGCTGCAGCGCAGGACGTACAGGCGGCGATCTCATCCGCCAGCCGTGACCTGCCACAGAATCTGCCCCGTCCCCCAACTTTCCGTAAAGTGAATCCGGCTGAGAGTCCGGTGATCTTCATCGGGCTAAGCTCCGCCACTCTGCCCTTGTCGGAAGTTGACGAATACGCGCAGGTCAGTATCGCGCAGCGTATTTCGACAGTGAACGGCGTGGCGCAGGTGGATGTGTACGGTTCGCAGAAGTATGCCGTCCGCGTTCAGGTCGACCCGAACGCTCTGGCCGCGAGAAGCATTGGGATTGACGAGGTACGCAATGCCATCTCGCAGAATAACTCCAATCTGCCAGCTGGATCGCTGCAAGGTTCACAGAGAGCGTTCACGCTCGACGCTACTGGCCAGCTAACGTCTGCCGAGCAGTTTCGCCCCGTGATCGTCACCTATCGTAACGGCCGGCCCGTGCGACTCGACCAGATCGCGCGCGTCGTGGACAGCGTTGAAAACAAGTGGAACGCAAGCTGGTTCAACGGGGAACGATCCATCCTGCTCGCCGTGCAGCGTCAGCCCGGCACGAATACGGTTGAGATCGTCGACGGCATCAAGGCCCTGCTTCCCGCGATCCAGGATCAAATGCCGGCGGGTATGAACATCGGCATCCTCTTCGATCGTTCCGAGCCGATCCGCGAATCCATTCACGACGTGAAGTTCACTTTATGGATCACGATCATGCTGGTCATCGCGGTAATCTTCGTCTTCCTGCGCAATCCCTCCGCGACGATCATCCCCAGCCTGGCGGTCCCGATCTCGATCCTCGGCACTTTCGTCGTGATGAGCCTGCTCGGCTACACGCTTGACAACTTGTCGGCCATGGCGCTGACGCTTTGTGTCGGGTTCGTTGTCGATGATGCCATCGTTGTACTTGAAAACATCGTGCGTCACCGCGAGATGGGCAAGGGACGGATGGAGGCAGCCATCGATGGAACAAAGGAAATCACGTTCACGATCATCTCCATGACGCTGTCGCTGGTAGCCGTGTTCATTCCCGTCCTCTTCATGGGCGGCATAGTAGGGCGGCTTCTGCAGGAATTTGCGGTTGTGATTTCGGTTGCGATCCTGGTGTCGGGAGTTGTATCACTGACACTCACGCCTATGCTTGCCAGCCGCTTCCTGAGCCACAAGGGACCGCATGAAACCGGACGCCTTTTCAAATGGTCGGAGCGGCAGTTCGACCGCATGGTGCGCGGCTATGAGCGGTCGCTGCATTGGGCATTGAAGGGCCGCCTGGCGATGCTGCTGCTCTCGTTCGTCCTGATCGGGGTGACAGGATGGCTGTTCGCCATCATCCCCAAAGGATTCTTCCCGACCGAAGACACAGGTTTCCTTATGGCGAGTACGGAAGCGGCTGAGGACACCTCGTTTGAGCAGATGATGGATTATCAGCAGCGGGTGGCCGACGTAGTTGCACGTAATCCCTACGTGGCCGCCTATCAGTCGTCGGCCGGCGGTGGTCCGGGCGGCGGCGGCACGAATCAGGGACGAGTGTTCATACGCCTGAAGAAACGGTCGGAGCGCCCCGGCGCTGAGGAGATCTCACAGCAGATTCGCGGGGAACTCATGAAGATTCCGGGCGTGAACACCTTTGTTCAGGTGCCTCCCGCGATTCGGCTGGGCGGCAATATGAGCCGGAGCCTGTACCAGTTCACGCTGCAGGACACCGATATCCAGCGGCTGTACACGTGGTCTCCCCGTATTGAACAGGCACTGACACGAGTGCCCGGTTTGCTGGATGTGACTTCCGACCTGCGCATCTCCAGCCCGCAGATCACGGTGGAGATCGACCGCGACAAGGCCCGGACGCTCGGCCTCACTGCAACCGACATCGAGAATGTGCTGTACGATGCTTTCGGTCAGCGACAGGTCTCAACCATCTTCACGGCCAGCAACCAGTACTACGTCATTCTCGAGTTGCTGCCGGAGTACCAAACTGATCCGAACGCACTGTCGCGATTGTACGTTAGAAATCCCCGGGCAACGACACCGAGTCAGTCTCCGGTGATTCCGTTAAACTCCATCGCCAGACTGCGGCAGGAAGTTGCGCCCGTTTCGGTGTCGCACTACGGGCAGCTGCCGGCTGTCACCATTTCGTTCAACACCGCACCGGGTGTATCGCTCGGGCAGGCGGTTGAACGAATCGAAGACGCGATGGACGATATCAACGCACCCGCCACGATCACCACAACCTTCCAGGGCACGGCGCAGGCGTTTCAGGAATCGCTGCGGAATACGTGGGTGCTTCTGGTTGCGGCGATCCTGGTCATCTATCTGGTGCTCGGCGTATTGTATGAAAGCTACATTCACCCGATCACGATCCTGTCGGGACTGCCCTCAGCCGCCCTCGGCGCCCTGCTTACCTTGTTGCTGTTCGGTATCGATCTGAACATCTACGCGATTGTCGGCATCTTGCTGCTGGTAGGCATCGTGAAGAAGAACGCGATCATGATGATCGATTTCGCGCTTGAGGCCCAGCGGATGGAGGGCAAGCCTCCTGCCGAGGCGATTTTCCAGGGGGCAGTCCTGCGTTTCCGCCCCATCATGATGACCACGCTCGCAGCTCTGCTTGGCACCCTGCCTATCGCACTAGGTCTGGGAGCGGGCGCTGAAGCTCGGCGTCCGCTTGGTCTCGCTGTGGTCGGCGGGTTGCTGGTTTCACAGGTCATCACACTGTACCTGACACCCGTCATGTACATTTACATGGAGTCAGCTCAGAAGAGGGTGCGCAACTTGACGCGGCGCGTCAAACCCGGCAAGCCGGAACGGCCGGTTCGGACACACGAGCGAGAGCCAGAGGTCGTCCATCACTAACGGCGCCGGCCATCTTCGGCGCCCAGTAGCGGGCATGAACACCCGTCGATCGTGCCCGCTCCGGACCTTCATCTACTTATTCCCGGTAAAGCCGAGACTCGCATAGGCGCTTGCTCGCGTTGCACTGCAGTTTCGGCGTGCTATCGTCCTTCCATGCAGCGAGTCAGCTTACGACGGAATGACGCTGTCGTCCGAGGGAATGGCATCATCCCCGCAATCCTTTTGAAAGCCGCGGCCGTGGCGTTCTTTTCGGTCGGAGCATTCGCACAAACCCCAAGGCTGGTGGATGCTCATGTTCACCACAACGGCGACGCGGGATTCCTCAAGGAACTGGTCCGCCGGCTCGAGAAGCACGACGGTGTCGCGTTCCTTCTCGTGAAGCCAGAGCACCTGAAGCAGGTGACCGACTTCATGGCTGGCAACCCCGGTCGTCTGATCGGATTCGGAGATGTATCGCTGGATGACCCTAAGGTCCTCGAGCGCATCGATGAATTCCATCGTGCCGGCTTTCGTGGGCTGGGGGAACTAAGCCGCACGCGCAGACCATTCGACGACCCGGCTTATACGCCCGTCTACGACCGCGCGGCGAAGTACAAGATGATGCTGCTCTTCCACACTGGCATCGTTAATCGCAACCGGCCGCAGGTAGCTGAAGACGTCGGTGTCGAGCGGCTGCGTGTGACCCTGCTGGACAACATCGCGCGACGGTACCCGACCGTAACGATCATCGGTGCGCACCTGGGAAACCCGGATTACGAGTGGGCTGGCGAGATCGCGCGCTGGAACCCGAACCTCTACTTTGATCTTTCCGGCTCTACCCTGATTAAAAAACAGGAGGACCCAACGTTTTTCAAGTCGATCTTCTGGT
>DASQEG010000109.1:0-4703 GCA_035633775.1 Bryobacteraceae bacterium | reverse complement strand
ATGATCAGCCAACGCCGACCTTAGAGGATTATGGTCGCGCTGGTCATAGCTTTCTACCTGCTTTTCCAGGCAGACGCCATCCGCCTCTATCCAGTGGACGATACGGCCCGAGATCCTGCCTTTCGCTCCTATGTCGAGAAGCTGCGGGCGGCGGTGGAAGCGCGCAGCACCCGGGACTTGCGAAAACTGGTCGCAAAAGATGTAGTGGTCGGCCCGGCTAAAGACGAGAAAGGCTGGGACAGGTTCCTGGCCCGCTGGCGTCCTGAAGAAGCCGGTTCGCCGTTATGGCCTGCGCTGGGCGATCTGCTCTCGCTTGGATTCATTCAGGAGCATCCGCAGCTGTTTCTGTCGCCTTACCTGGTCTGGAGGTTTCCCGATCATCTGAACATGGCCACGCATCTCGCGGTGGTGCGGGATAAAGGCGCGCTTCGCGAGACGCCGTCGGTCCGCGGCTCCATCGTCGCCTGGCTGGAGTTTGACATCGTGCGCCAACTCGGCCCGGTCGAGGGCGGCGAGGGACTGATGCAGTGGGTCCACGTGCGCACCAGAGAACGGACAGGCTACGTTAACACGCGCGATGTCAGGAGCCCTTTGATGCCTCGGGCCCAATTTGCCAAATTGCGAGGACGATGGCTCCTGGTCGCATTGGAAACTCCCGGGCGGTAACGGTTCGCGCGGCTGCCCTGTTGGTCCTGAACCTGCATTAAGCGTTTGTGATGACGGCTGGGCCTCAAACCGGGACTCGTTGGCTCCTCGTGGTCGGATCAATTGTGTTCGGAGATGCGCCGCGGCTAACCCTCCGGCATGGCGACCGCTGTCGTCCTTGCGTCCAAAGGTGTTGGGCTTGTGCGGTCGGTCATGTGTCTTGCCGTGACGTGAAGCACCAGCGGTTGTGAGTTGCATGGGAGGAGCAGTATCCGCCCGAGCGGAAACCAGGGCTCTCGCCGCCAGGACGCGTTTCGGTCACAAGGTCAGGAGTTGCCGGCTCTCGGTGTGCACTTCCAGCCACGCGGTAATGCTTGTGACCCCTGGGCGGCACGATGGCGGCAATATCCTCGGCCGGTTTACGAGCGGGACTGCACGTCAACTTGCTTTGGACGATCGAACTACCGAATGCGCTTCCTCCGCCGGAGCAAGATTCCGTTCACCTCGTTCGAGCAACGGCACACGCCCGATCGAAGGGGCGGGCTTCATTTCGACCCGGCCAAACTAGCACGCCGGAACAGCAGTCCGGCCGCGGCAAACAAGAGCACGAACCCTCCATTCATGACTCCGAGGTTCCACACCGGCCCCGCCGGCGTATCCGACAACAGCACCTGGGTAATTACCCACGCAACCGCGAGAGCAACCGCCATCGCGAACAACGCGCGAGCCATCCCTCGCGCCTCCAGCCGTGCAAGTCCGGCCCCGACGGCACCTATCGCGAGTACGCCGAAGTACACGAGGTTCACCGGATTTTCCGTTTCCGATATGTGGACCATCGTGGCCCACCCCAGCACAAACCCCGCCACCAGCGCCAGTCCGACCCCCGCCCTGTAGGCCCACGCGTTCATCTTGCTCGCGATCAGCGCGTACGCCAACGCTGTTCCGAAGAACAGCACATAAGTAAACGCGAACGCGCCGGGGCCCCAGTTCCATCCCTCCACCACGCGGGAAGCGATCAGGGGCACCATTAACAGTCCCAACGCCACCAGCGCCACCCGCAGTACCGTCTTTCGCAGTTGCGACATATGACTTGCGCTCTCCCTCACGATTCCCACCGATGTCTCGAAAAAAATCCACAGTGCGAGCCCATACATGCCGCGCCCGGCGTTGCTTTGCTCGCGGCACAAATCGTGAAATGTCTGCGCCATTCCATCGCCGAACCGCTCACGGAAAGGCTGCGGATAAAGCCGCAGCAACATCGCATACCACGCTCGATAGCGCCTGATGGCGACGTCACCTGCCATACGAAAAACGTGCCTCCGCTACCGCCACCACGCCGCGATATCGGTTCAGCTCAGCTTCGAGCGCCGCCCGGCCTGCGCCTGTGAGTTCGTAATAGATCCGCCGCTCGTCGTCCATCTCCGGATCGACCCGCCTATCTCTTTCCCGGACCAGCCCGGCCTCCGTCATCCGCCCTATCGAGCCATACAGCGTCCCCGGACCCATCTTCACCTTGCCCTGCGAGTCCGCCTCTACCTGTTTCATGATTCCGTATCCGTGCCGCTCGCCCGTCGAAAGCGCCAGCAGGATGTGCAGCACGGCGGGGGTTAGCGGGCCCTGCGCGGTGTTGATCCTGGCCATGCCTGATAATATATCCGCCACGGATATACGTCAAGCCCGGCCGCCAGAACGGAGGCCCTCGTTCCAGGCAGCAGACGGATCAGGTGCGGCCTGGGCGGTCTAGATATTGGGACCGGAGAACGGCGACTCGGTAACACTGCGGTTCGGTACGTCCGGATTGGTTGTTTCCGAGACCGGACTCTACAGGGCTCGACCGGGTGCTAACCGGCACTAGCCGATGAGATTAAGCTGAAGCGAAGGATGAATGACCGTCTGTTCTCCGTTCGAAGAGCAGTGCCAGCCGATGCTCGCGGGATGGTTCTGCTACTTCAGGAGATTGCTGCCGAGCGCACGTTTACAGCCATCACCGAGCCTTGGTCTGAGGCTCAACAGGAGCACCACCTCTCCGGTTTATCGCCTCGAGAACTAATTCAAGTAGCGGAGGACCAAGACCGGAATGTAATCGGCTATCAAGTCCTTGAACTCTGGGCTCCAAGCCTCGCATCGATGGCCCACGTAGGCCAAATTGGGACGTTTGTAGGCGCAAACTGGCGAGGCTGTGGTGTTGGTCGAAGGCTTTTTGATTCCACGCATGATTTCGCCGCAGCGCACGGGTACGGCAAATTTGTTATCCAGGTCCGCTCTGGGAATACTGCTGCACTATCCTTCTACAAGCAACTCGGTTTTGAAGAGTGCGGACGCCTCAAACGTCAGGTGCGGGTTGATGGCGTAGAGGACGACGAGTTCCTCATGGAACTGTTTCTCTGAAGAAAGCAGGAGTGTGGCTGGCATACCTGTCGTGAGACGGCGTCCGGAATGTGGCGGCCCGCTACGCCGTTTCACTCTTGCCGAACGCGAACCGCTGGGCCGCGTGAAGAGCTAATATACGGCTGCCTGAATCGCCGGCACCACGCTCTTAATGAGCTCTACGCCACCGTCGCCGTTCGTCATGATGACAAAGCCGGACTTACGAGCCGGGCAAACCTCCGAGAGGCAATGGGAACCGGGGTTGTCGCCCCCATGGCCGATGAAGAAGCCGCCGCGTGTGGTCACAACCCGCCAACCGAGCGCCCATTCCGCCTTGTAGTCGTTTGTGGTCTCGACGGGGGTGTGCGGACGGAGCATCTCGGCTATCGAGGCCGGGGACAGCCGGGAGTCGTCGGCTGGCCGCGGGTCAATGACTTCAAGCAGGAACCTCGCGTAATCGCTAGCCGTGGTGAGAAGGCCACCCGCAGACGCATAGCGGGCCGCGTCGGCAGGGTGCCCTTTTCCGCGCGCGACCGGCTGCCCTTTCAAGTCATGCCCGTGTGCGAATGGCTTTCCGGGCTTTTCAGAGGCGAGATAGCAGCTCGATTCCATGCGGAACGGAGTGAGAACTGTCTTGCGGAGGTACGTCGAGATGTCCGTGGCGCAGACTTCGAGATCTTGTTCATAGCCGCCGCGGCAGACTGCACGATCTTCGCGACCGGTAAGTTCTGTGACGACCGTCTGCAAGTAGTAGTAGCCCTCCCCGGAATAACCATACTTCTGGCCCGGAGTGAAGTTGACCCTGAGAGGACTCGCTGACGAACGCCAGTTGGGCAGTCCAGTTGAATGCGAGAGCACGTGGCGCGCAGTGATGAGCTCAAGCTGCGGGTCACCGATGATGAGACGCTTGCGGGTGTACTTCGTTAAAGGAGTGTCAAGGCTCAGGACGCCCCGCTCAGCAAGCTTCATGACGGCATAAGCAAACACCGGCTTGCTCATCGAGCCGGCCTGAAAGATGGTGTCGTGCATGATCGGTCTGCGACTCAGCACATCGGCGATGCCGAAAGCTCCACGCCACCGAACCTTTCCGTCTTTGATAAGGGCGACTGCGACTCCGGGTACGACCATCTCCTTCATCGCTGCAGGGATCTGCTCGCGAATACCGACGGTGGCCTTCTTCAACGCTTCGGCCGCAGCAACACGTTGAACGAGAGGTATCGCGGCCACGGAGCGGCTGGTCAACGATATGAGATCGCGACGACGCATCAAGCGACCATAGCAAGGAAAGGTGCGGAATGGTGCGGCGCTTTACCCGGTCTCGACTATAGATCTCTTTATGCGGACGCGCTCACATAGAGCGGCGACAGGCGTAATTTCGGTGCCGTTCTGGGGGTCAGGCTAAGCCCAGATGGGCACTCGTCGCCCACCCACCGAAACCCGGTAGCACTTCAGGGCAGCATACCCACCGGAAGCGGCTCGCGTGACTCATGCATTTGCGCATAAGTCGTTGAAGTCTACTGAATGGGTGGCGGCGTTGATTACATGCCAGTGAAGATCGTGTTCGAACGCCCCGCCCACGTGCAGGTGGATGCGAGCGCGGACTCCAGTTCACAACTGCGCACTCGGAAGGATCATCTTACTCGTGCAGCTCTCGATGCCTGAAACCTGCTCGACATCGTGGCTGTCCTTAA
>DASQEG010000108.1:0-5376 GCA_035633775.1 Bryobacteraceae bacterium | reverse complement strand
AACGCCCGGTTGCGGGATCCAGCGACTCCGCAATGATCAGCGACATGGTGTCTACCGGCGTGCCGTGCTCAACCAGAGCTCGCGCGGCAGCGAAGTCGCGGCGCAGTACCGCCTCAAGCAACGGCGAGTTTGCGGCACCGAACAGTTGCGCCGCTGCAACCGTCAACAGGCACAGCGTCCGCTGGAGCATGGTCCTCATTTTACCTGTGGACAATGGAGGGGTGAAGCACCTGTCCATTACTTTGGTCCTGGCCTGCTCCGCGCTGGCACAAACTGACGTTGTGATCAGTCAGGTGTTCGGTGGTGGTGGGAACACCGGTGCGCCTCTACGCAACGACTTCGTAGAGCTGTTCAATCGCAGCCGCTCGACGGTAAATCTGGCCGGATGGTCTGTCCAGTACGGGTCCGCTACACAGGCCGACTGGGAGGTCGCTCCGATCTCGGGGACGATTCAACCGGGAGGCTACTTCCTCGTGCAACTGGCCCAGGGTGCCAATGCCGCAGCCCCGGCGCTGCCTACTCCCGATGCCGCAGGTGCACTCATGTTGAGCTCGACGAACGGAAAAATTGCCCTCGCTCGAACCACTCAACCATTGAACGGCATCCGGCCGGCCGATGTAGTCGATCTGGTCGGGTATGGGACCGCTAACGGATTTGAAGGTACGGCCGCGGCCCGCTCTCTGAGTAACTCGACAGCTTTGCTGCGTAGAGGCGCAGGTTGCATTGACACAAACGACAACGCAGCTGACTTTTCCGTGGGTGAGCCTCGTCCCAGGAACTCGGGAACGACGCCTGCGGTGGACTGCAACGCGCCTCCGCCCGCACCCACATCGCTGCGAATCTCCGAGGTGCAGGGACCTGGAGATGAATCGCCCGTTGCCGGCCAGCTCGTGTCCGTTCGCGGCATCATTACCGGCAAAAGACGCGACGGCTTTTGGATCCAGACGCTGCCTGGCGAAGAAGATACCAGTGACGCCACGTCCGAAGGACTCTGGGTCTATTTCGCAATGACGCCTCCGGGCACTACCGGGAACGTCGTCCGCGTGACGGGCACCGTCGCCGAGTTCCGTCCAGCCGCCGACCGCACAAGTCCACCGCTAACAGAGCTGATCGAGCCGCAGTTTGAGGTGATCTCGGCCACGGGCCCGCTACCCGCACCAGTGACACTTGAAAGCCTGCGGAATCTGGAGCGGCTCGAGGGAATGCTGGTCAGCGTTCCCCAGCTGACCGCAGTTAGCGGAACCCTCGGAGCCCTGGAGGAGAGTACCTCTACGTCCACGAGCAACGGAGTTTTCTTTGGCGTCCTGCCGGGATCTCCACGGCCCTTCCGCACGGCAGGAAATCATCGCCCTGAGTTGCTTCGTGTCGATACACGTGCGCAGGGCGGCCCGGCTCTGAACGTGAGTTCCGGGGCTACGGTGAGCAACCTTCTCGGACCGCTGGACTTCGCGTTTCGTACCTACACTGTTGCTCAGGATCCACTCCTGACAGCAATCAGCGCAGGAGGACGAACGCCGGAACCGGCACGCTTTCCGAATGCGCGCGAGTTTGTTGTCGCGTCGATGAACCTGCAGCGGCTTTTCGACACGCGGGACGATCCGGGCACGTCCGATCCGGTCCTTACGCCAGCGGCCGTCGAGAACAAGGTTGCAAAGATCGCAGCGACGATTCGGACTCTGCTGCACTCGCCCGACATCATCGGCGTGCAGGAAGCTGAGAATGCCGAGGTACTTCGCGCAGTCGCGCGAGCGGCAGGCGAGTACGACGAGTACCTCCGCGAAGGCAATGACATCGGCGGGATCGACGTGGGACTCCTCGTCAAGCGTGGACGCGTACAGGTTGTCGACATTACGCAGGAAGGCACCGAGTTGATGTCGGGCAGCGGACGCCTGTGGGATCGCCCGCCGCTGGTCGCCAGATTGAGAGTTGAGGGCGCGCCCATCACGGCGATCGTGGTTCACCTTCGATCGCTCATCGATGCAGAGGATCCGGTAGTCGCGGCGAAACGGCGAGGCCAGGCCGAGTTCCTGCGCGCCCTCGTCGCGAGGCGTACGAGTGCCGGTGAGGAAGTGTTTGTCCTCGGCGACTTCAACAACTATCAGTTCGATGAGCTGATGACCTTGATTCGCTCCGGCGGCGACCTGACGAACCTCACAGATATCCTTCCGCCTGGGGAAAATTACTCCTACGTGCACGATGGTGTTACGCAGACACTGGACCACATCCTGGTTGGTCCCGGCGCGAGAAGCCGGGTAACCGCCGCCCAGTTTGTGCGAGTGAACGCCGACTATGCAGACATCCGGCGGAACGAGCCTGCACGTCCGGAGCGGTACGCCGACCATGATGTTCCTCTTGGTTACTTCTCCCTTTCGCCGGAAACGCTGCAGGTAGTTGCCGCAGGTATCACGAACGCGGCCACGTTCCTCTCCGGACCAGTCGCGCCGCTGGAGATCATCACAATCTTCGGCCGCGCATTTGCCGCGGATTCCCGGGTTCTGTTCGACGGCCAGTTCGCCGAGATGGTCTATGCCGCCGCGGGCCAGGTGAGTGCTGTGGTTCCGGCCCAGCTACAGTTCCGAGGCGCAACGGCCGTGCAGGTCGAGACTGCGGGAGTGCGGACGCCGGCAGTCGAGGTGCCGGTCGTTCCCGCGGTACCTGGCATCTTCGTCATCGCACGTGAGGGTGGCCGGAACCAGGGTGCTGTCCTGAACCAGGACAGCAGCGTGAACGGACCGGGGAATCCGGCACCGCGAGGCAGCGTCGTTCAGATCTTCGCGACTGGCGGCGGGATGCCTGGTACATCGTCCGGCGCGATGCAACTCGCTGCGCCGGCAGCCGTGCTGATAAACGGGCGCAGAGCTGAAGTTCAGTACGCCGGGCCGGCTCCCGGGCTGATCACAGGAGCGCTGCAGGTGAATGTGCGCGTTCCGGAGGACATCGGGGCGGGCGACGCCGAGCTGGTCATCGCGGTTGGCGGCCGTCCGAGTGCACCGGTGACGATCGCTGTTCGGTAGTCGGCGCAGGCTTCGGCTGAAACGGCGGATGCGGGTATGTATCCGGCGTGACTCTGACGCCGCTCGTGAACTTCATCGGCGGCTTTCGATCGCTCGCGAAAGTCGCCTCGATGAAGTAAGCCGTATAGCCCTTCGGGGGATCTGTCGCACGTCCCTCAAACACGCCGTCACCACTCGGCTGGAGAGTTGATTCCCTCCACACCGGGCCGATTGTTTCGAGGCGGAAGTCACGTCCGTTCGGATTGGTCGCCTGCCAGAGCTTGACAGTAGTGGGCTTCACATCGCCCGTCCTCACGCGAATCACGCCGTCCTTACGAAGCTCCCAGTCGAATCTGGGTCGCGGCTCGCCGTTGATGAACGCCGTGTACCAGGCAATCAGGCTCTCCACGGCATCCGACTTCCGCAGCGAGTGGTCAGTATTGGGCACGTACCGGATGTACTTCTCACCTTTCAGGTCTTTCCAGTAGAACTGCGATGAATCGGGCAGGAAGAACTGATCGCCGGCCGCATTGATGAGGAACTTGGGAATCGTGAGCCGGTCGCGATACTCGTAAGGCTCTTCGATCTTCATCAGCTCGCGATAGCGCTTGCTGCGAGACCGGTCCATGATCCCCATCTCCTGGTAGTCCTTCACTGCAGGCGCCCAGAAGCCGTAAACCCGATAATGGTGCTCGAACGAGGGTTGAATGTTCAGCAGATCGATGACCAGTGGAGCTATAGCGACGACCCGTTTGTCCACCGCCGCTGTGGTCCAGGTAGTCCAGCCGCGTTTCGACCCGCCCGCCACTACATACCGCTCAATGGCAGTACCTTTGCTCTTGCAAAATCCAGTGACAGCATCCATCGCGCGCACCGCCGCCTTGGTCATCGGCAAGCGTGCGGGCCAGTTATCGTCACCGCCGCGAAGGTACTTGTCCCACGTGTAGGCGATCATCTCGTCCTCAACGCGGCCCTTCTTCTCGCCAGCAAAGGTCAGCGGCTGATTCGGCACCATGCGGACTTCGGCTACGACGGTCTTCGAAGCCAGTGCTATGGCCGTCAGCATGGCCTCGGGTTTCACCGGGGGCTTGCGGTCATTGTTGTTCCCGCCCGTAATGTAGAGCAACCCTGTGTTCCCTCTGGCGCCCTCCGGGCGGACAATCGTCACCCAGTGGCGCCACACCGGCCGGTCTACTTCGCTCGCCGAGCGCCACGTCTGCGAAGCCATGTCCAGGACCCACGCGGTGTAGCCCGGGCCTTCTACCGTCTGTACCAGGTCGTATTTAAACGCGGGATCAGGGGCGGCAACGTACCGGTCGAGAGCGGTGTCGCCCGAAGCCGCAGACAGTCCAGCCGCAAGGACGAGCGCGCAGGCGCCGAGCCGCAGAATGTGGAGCATAGAAGCCGCAATTATAGCTGTGGTTACTTGACCCAGCCGCTGGGGGGATTCATCAGAAGCGTGAGGCCGACCAGCAGGACGACGAGGACAATGGCAATGACGATCTCGAATGCGCCCATAGACTTCATGCTAGCGCCTTTGAGCCGCACCGCGCTGGTTCAACGCGTGTAATATCGACCAATCACGGTTCTGCGAGGAGAGTTTCATGAGAAATGTAGTATTCGCGCTTGTAACGGCGTGCAGCCTGTCTTTCGCTGCCGAGCCGGTAAACCGGCACGATTTCAAGCTGCTGGCGACGTCGAAGACTTCGACGATGGAAAAGGAGATGAATGCGGCAGCCGGCGAGGGTTACGCATTCCGTGGCGTGATGGGCGGGGAGACCGCCTTCGGCGGCAAGGAGGTCGTGGTCGTCATGGGACGCTCGAACAGACCTGCAAAGCGCATTTACAAGCTGCTCGCTGCGAGCAAAACGTCCACGCTCGAGAAAGAGATGCAGAGTGCGGGCGAAGAAGGCTTCGAGTACAAGGGCCAGACTGTATTTGAGTCGACGTTCGGCGGCCGCGAAGTCGCCTTGATCATGGAACGCGACACGGCTGTTCCGGCCCGCAGTGTCGGCTATCGCCTGGTTGCTACGGCTAAAACTTCGACAATGCAGAAGGAGCTAAGTGACGCCGGAGCCGGCGGCTACGACCTTCTTGGAATGACGGTTGGAAAGACTGCTTTCGGCGGCAGCGAAATCGTCTGCATTCTTCGTCAGAGAGCCGGGGACTAATCGCTGTAGATGATGCTGGCTTCCTCGCCGGATTGCAGATATATGCACTGCTCATCGATACGGCCAGCAAGTTCGGCGAGGAAGCGCTTGAGTTCGGGCAGGTGCTTCTCATCGCGCAGGCCCACTTCGAAACGCCGGTGTTCACCGTAGGACTCCCGACCGTCCGGCTCGGTCCAGTAACCGAAGATGTTGCCCGCGGCCGCGGTGTATCC
>DASQEG010000107.1:0-6245 GCA_035633775.1 Bryobacteraceae bacterium | reverse complement strand
GTCAGCTCCATGAGTGGCGCTGCCATTCTACCCTGTGGCGGTACCCGGATGAGCGATGGACTCCAGCTGCCTTCCAGGGACGGAAAGCGTTCTCCAGACCATTGAACGCCGAAGCCGAGTTCCCGGGGTGTGACGGCGGAGAATGGACCCGAGCCCGTCTTTCCTGCTGTACCTGCGGAGGGAGGGGCTCACTCTCAACGCGCTTCGCACAGGAGATGTACTGCCCTGAGACGTTGCCGGCAAGGTCAGGCACTGGCATCAGCCCTGCGCGGCGGCCGTGCGCCGCCGGGAGGTCTTTTTGTCGCGAACAACGAGACGAAATCCACTGTCGATCTCCTGGTGGCGCAGCAGGATCTGATGTATGTCGTAGGGGTGCGTCGGTCTGCCGGTAACGGCGTTTCGTGCAACCTGAAAGACGTGCTCGAGGCCCGCCGCATCATCGATGTCGATGTCTGCCATCCAGACTCCGGGAGAAGCGAAAAACGTCAGCTGCAGATTCCCATACCGGTCCTCAGTCTTAAAGCTGCCCGCTGGCGAGAACCCCTCAGGAGGCCGGTGCAGTGAACCGCTGACCTCGCGGAAGAGTCCCTCCACCATGCTGTTCTTCACCTGCTCGCGCAATTCGTGCGTTACCAGCGCGAAGAAGCGGTCGCCGCGTAACTCACGGATCTCCTGCACACCCTCGAGCACGGATGTGCCACCCGTCAGACGAGTGCGCGCCGATTTGGCAAGGATGTTCAGCAGGCCTGCGCGCCGGGTATTGTCCAACTGCTTGTACAGGTGCTCGCCACGCAACCCGATGAACCCGGCTACGTTTGCACTGCGCAGCAACAGGTCGTGCGCCCACGGCAGCACGTCCCATGCTGGAAACTCCACACGTTCCACCTTGTCGCGATCGATGGCGAAGGCAAGGCTGCGTTCGGCTGTACCAGCCGAGGGAATGTTCACGAAGAGGGAAACGGCGAGGTACGACGGAGGATCGATACTTAACCGGTACAGACCCTGAGGCGACGAGCGCAGAGCGTTGACGACGAAAGGCCTGGAGGCGATCTGGTCGCGTATCACCAGCCGTTCAGCCAGGGTCTGATGATGCAGGAACACATCCACACGTTCAACGAGAGCATCGCCATAGGGATCGAAGAGGTCAAGGCGAAGGCGCCCTTTCCTTTCGTCGCTCACTGGCATCAGGGAATTAGAACGCTAAACCAGCAAAATTGCAAGGAGTAAAAGAAAGCGGCTTGCCGCGAAGGACAAGCCGCCCATTGTGAGGTGCCCGTTGTTTACCAGTTCAGCTTGAAAGCAAGCTGCATCTGGCGCGGATAACCGTTGCCGATCCACGCGAGGTGGGGGAACAGCGTACCGAAGTTGGCGTTATCCGGGTTGGTTTCGAAATGCGAATCGCGCCCGAAGAAGTAGTAGTTAGTCACGTTGAACGCTTCAAAGCGGAACTGTGCCGTGAGACGTTCGGTGATCCGGGTGTTCTTCGCCAGCGAGGCATCGATGTTGAAGAACGGCTGCTTCCGGATCTGGCCCGAGCGGTTCGGTGTCAGGCGACCGGGCTGGTTGCCCTGGCCCGGAGCATAGTCGGCCACACGGAGCCACGCATAGTTCTCACGATTTGTGCCGCAGCCCTGATCGAGGCTGAACTGTGTGGGAGCAACGCTGCCATCGTTGAACTGGCGCAGAACGCAGGTATTCCAACCCACAACCTGGTGAGCATTCCAGTCAACAGTGCCCGTCCAGCGACCGCCGGGCGTCCGAGGGTCCTTCAGCATCAGAACGTTGCCCGGCAGGTTGTTCGGCTCACCCGAAGCAAGCTGCGAGAACGTGCTGAACTGCCAGCCACCGATCACGCGATTCAGGAACCCGCCAGCGTTCGCGCCCCACTTCTTGCCGCGCCCGAACGGTAGTTCGTATACCGTCGAGAACTTGAAGAAGTGCGGACGGTCGCTGAAGTAGAGGCCCTGCTGCATGACGTTGTTCTGTGGATCGGTGTATCCCCAGCGCTCCACCATTTTGCTCAACGTGTAGTTGGCGAGCAGCGTAAGGCCCGAACTGAAGCGCAAGTTGTAGTTGACCTGGAGTGAGTTGTACCAGATCTTCGATTCGCCGCGGCCCTGTTCGAGAAGGTTCCCGTTGAAGTGCGGGAAAGGACGCTCGAGCTGCCACCGCGACAGAGTCGGCGCAGAGCCGAGCGGAGTACCCGCGAACGCTGCGATGCCCTGGAACGGGTTAGGCAAGAGCTCGTTGCAGTAATCAGGGCTGCCGCCCTCGAGCAGGTTGCAACGCCTCCGCAAGTCAGCCGATGGCAGATTGAAGTCCCGTTCCGTGTTCGCGCCGACCGTTCGGCTTCCCACGTACGACACGTCGAGCGTGCTCGAATTGGTGAGCTGCCGCTGGATGCCGAACGAGAAGGAGTGATACCGCGGGAGACTCATGTTCGGGTTGAACCACGTGAAGTTCTGCCCGACGAATGTGTTGTACCCGAGCGAAGCGCCTGAGGGAGTGACGACACCGCCGGGGTAGGGGTTCCCGAGCAGGTTCGAGACGAAAGTCCGGCCTTCATCGAGTGTATTCACCAGCGGCGTCTGGGTCGAAAAACCCGTCGTGCGATTCCAGTCGTTGTTCGGGTTCATGTAGTAGAGACCGTAACCGGCACGAATCACCATCCGTTCGTTCACTGCGAATGCAGCGCCGACCCGGGGCTGGATGTTGTTCCAGTCCATCTTGCCTACTGTCTCGGCATTCCCGTTGGAACCGGCGAACTCGAGACCGCCCCGCAGATTACGAAGCTGCGGATACATGGCCAGCATATTGGCCGGGATCTGCTGCGCGATCGGGCTCGCAACGTCCGGGTTGAAGCCCCGGTTGACGCGGTTGTACTTTTCATCCGGGTACTGATTGAAGTCCCAGCGGAGGCCGAGGTTCAGCGTCAAACGGCGGGAGACCTTCCAGTCATCCTGAAAGTACGGTGCGACGTACCACTGGCGGAAGAACGGATACAGCGGGTACGACACTTGCCCGTCAACGCCACCCAGCAGGAAGGATGCAAAGGCGTCACCTGAATTCGGCTCGGCCTGGTTCCAGAGCCGCTGCGTCCAGTTCGGTCGGGAGTTGAACTGCAGGATGTCACCGCTGTTCTGCTGGATGAAATGGTTCCGGCGGAGGTCAACACCCATTTTCAGAGTATGACCGCCGGCAATCTTTGTCAGGTTCGTCGCCAGGTTGTACGAATTCGTGATGTTGATGCCCTGACCACGGCCGAGTTCAGTGTACTGGTTCGTTGTTCCGGTCGCAGCATTATAGAAATTCCAGCGACCGAAGTAAGCTGGGCTCGGCAGCTGGCTGGTCAGCGACGACGGCAGGCCTAGGCTCGTCAGGTCGAAGCCTTGATTGTCACGCCCAAACCCTTTCTCCACGAAGCGGTTGTGGGACGCACGAATGTTCAGGATCGTGGTCGGGCTCAGCGTGCTGACCCAGTCGAGCACGTAAGCATCGTTGATGCGCTGAAAAGGCTGCTGTCCCGACATGCCAGGACCTGAGCAGATGGAGTTGGTGCAGCGATCCTCCGTACGGTCGTTCGATGCGTGACGAATAAACGCTCTGTGGTTGTCGCCGAAGTTCCAGTCGAATTTAAGTGTCAGGTTGTAGAAGTCATCAGTCGCTGCATAGTCGGGGTCGATGCGATTGGCCGTGGCGTACCGCTGGCCCGGCTGCTGACGGTTCGGCAGAGGCATGTACTGCGTCACTGCACGAGCGACCGGGTGGATGCGATTGGCGGGGATGACGTTGCCAGGGAATGGCTGACGCGAGCCGGTCGCCGGATCGAACGTCGCAGGGTCATAGATGATGATCGGCTCGTTATTCGCGGTCCGAAGGCGGCTAAAATCGCCGGTGCGCATTTCCGGCTCGGGGAAGCTGTTCTGCAGGAACTGCGGCCAGGTTTCCTTGTAGCCTTCGTACTGACCCATATAGAACAAACGAACCTTGCTCTCCTTGGTCAGCAGCTTGGGAATCAGGATCGGACCGTCGAGCTGAAAGCCGTACTGATCGAGACTGTGGTTCGGACGTGGCTGGCCTATAGCGTTGTTCTGATACGTGTTGGCGTCCATCCACTTGCGGCGCATGTACTCGTACACAGTGCCGTGATGCTGGTTGGTGCCGCTCTTCAGAATGACGTTGAAGACACCGCCGCCGGTCTTGCCATACTGCGCGTCATAGGAGTTCTGCTGGACGCTGAACTCCTGCACCGAGTCAACGGGCGGAACGTAGGCGATGTTATTGCTGCCCATCTGCGCGTTGTTCGGAGCGCCGTCCATCAGGAACTCGTTGTTGGACTGACGTCCGCCGTTTACGGACCACTCCGCGATGGCGCCGTTGTCGAACGGGCGCTGCCAGATCGCGGCGCCGCGGAAGTTCACACCGGACATCATGGATCCGAGCATGAACGGATTGCGCGAGTTCAGCGGCAGCTCGGCCACCTGAGTCGTGGTGACAACACCCACTCGGCTGGCTGTCTGCGTCTCGAGGACCGCAGCTTCGGCGTTGACGGTTACCGATTCGGTAAGCTGGCCGACTTCGAGTGTCATGTTCACGCCGACAGTGCGGCCGACTTCCAGCGTCAGATTCTCTCGGATCGCCTGCTTGAACCCCTGTGCACTGGCCGTGACCCTGTACTGTCCGGGACGCAGAGTAGGGATCGAATAAGCACCGGACGTGTCGCTGGTAGCGTTTGTTGTTTCATTTGTTGCGACATTGACGGCTTCCACTTTTGCGTTGGGTACCGCAGCACCCGTACTGTCAAAGACGTAGCCGGAGATGGTCGCTCGAAATTCTTGTGCGGAGGCGAGGCTGGCACACATTAGGCATGCCGCCACCCACCGAACCAAGTTCTTCATGGAACCCCCTTGGAATGTTTGCGGACGATTACTGTCCTGCCGCAAGTGTGAAAATTGTATACCCTTACATTTGGCAACGCAAATGACCTGGGTCCCAGCTGTAACGTCAATCGCGCTGCTTGCGTCATCGCATCTCCCGTTCGAGATCCGGTCTCGCGGGTCCGGCGTGGACATGGTTCTGCGTCACGGACCTACGCCCGAGAAGCACCAGATCGAGACCATGGCCGGAGGAGTCGCGCTGCTCGACTTCGATGGCGATGGCACGCTCGACCTCTTCTTTGCGAATGGCGCCCAGCAGCCGGCACTGAACAAGCCGGACGCCTCCTGGCACGACCGCTTGTATCGCAACCTGGGCAACTGGCAGTTTGAGGACGTAACCGCTAAGGCCGGTGTTGCCGGTACCGGTTACTCATTCGGCGCAGCGGCCGCCGATTACGACGGCGACGGCGATACCGATCTCTTTGTGGCAGGGATGCCGCAGAGCGCTCTGTACCGCAACCGGGGGGACGGCAGCTTCGAGAACGTCACCGCCGGGGCGAGGGTAGGAAACCGGCAGCAGTGGCCCATAGGCGCGGCCTGGCTCGATTACGACCGTGACGGGCACCTGGATCTTTTCGTCGTCAATTACGTCAAGTGGAATCCCGCCGCCGAACCCTTCTGCGGCGACTCGGTTGCAAGGACATATCGCACCTGGTGCCATCCCAAACATTACGAACCTTTGCCCAATACGCTTTTCCGCAACCGCGGCGACGGGACATTCGAAGACGTGACGGAGAGGACCGGGCTACTTTCGCATCGCGGAAAGGGTATGGGCGTGGCGGTAGCAGACTACGATGGCGATGGTGACACAGACCTGTTCGTCGCGAACGACGCTGTGCCGAATTTTCTATTCCGCAACGACGCTGGCAAATTCACGGAAGTTGGGATGCAAGCCGGAGTCGGCTGCAATGATGACGGGCGTGCCCTCTCGTCGATGGGGGCGGATTTCCGCGATGCAGACAATGACGGACGTCCTGATCTGTTCGTAACCGCGCTGGCGAACGAGACTCACCCCCTGTATCGCGGCCTCGAGCAGGGATTGTTCGCCGATATAACGTATCCTTCCGGCCTTGGCAAAGCTACGCTCTCGCTCAGCGGCTGGAGCAACGCCATTGCTGACTTTGACAACGATGGCAGGAAGGACCTGTTTGCTGCCAATGGTGACGTGCAGGACAACACCGAACTGTTCTCCAGCCGCGCATCGAAGCAGAGAAACATGCTGTTGATGAACCGTGGCTCAGCGGCGTTCGAGCCTGTCTTCTTCGGCGAGGCTGCCCTGCACCGCGGTGCTGCATTCGGCGATGTGGA
>DASQEG010000106.1:0-2440 GCA_035633775.1 Bryobacteraceae bacterium | reverse complement strand
TCCCGGAAAGGAATCCAGCTCAGCAGGTCCTCGACCGTACTCAGGCCTTTAGCCTCGAGCATGGCGGCGCGTGCCGGGCCGACGCCCTTGACGTACATCAGCGGAGTGGATGGATCCACGAACGAGGCCAGTGTATCGCGTGAGAAAATACGAACGTGAAGAGCATCGCGTGTGAGTCCGTGTATGCCGCAGCGGCATGCGCACAAACCCGGTTCGGGAGAACGGACCGGCAATTCCTCGACGGCGCCGCAGTGGTTTCAAACTGATGCGCGCGTTTGTCGCCCTTGCCCTGCTTGCAGCCTCGTGCGCTTCGGCGGCCGTCTCTGCAAGGCCGAAGCTTGTGGTTCTGATCGCAATCGATCAGTTCCGCTACGATTACTTGACGCGTTTCAGGAACGACTACACTGGCGGGCTCAAACGGCTCCTGGATAGCGGCGCAGTCTGGACCAACGCGCACTACGAACATTTCCCGACCGTAACGGCCATTGGGCACGCCACCATGCTGAGCGGCGCCACTCCGTCGGTCAGCGGGATCGTCGGCAATGCATGGTACGACCGTGAGCTCGGCAGGCAGGTAACGAGCGTCTCTGACGATGAGACGACACTTCTTGGCGGCAGCGGTCGCGGTGCTTCACCGCGCAGGCTGCTGGTCAGCACCGTTGGCGATGAACTGAAGGTAGCCAATGGCAAGTCACGTGTGATCGGGATTTCCAGTAAGGATCGAAGCGCAGTGCTTCCGGTCGGGCGCATGGCTGATGGCGCCTACTGGTTTGATACCTCCAACGGCAACTTCGTCAGCAGCACGTTCTACTTCCCGTCGCTGCCTGAGTGGGCTGCGAAGTTCAACGGCAGCCGTGTCGTCGATCAGTGGGTGGGTAAGACCTGGGCGTCGATCAGGGACGCGGGCCGCCCTCCGTTTCTGAAACTTGGCGAGAAGCCGGAACGGGGCTACTATGACAACCTCGATCGCAGCCCTTATTCGAATGAGCTGCTGGTCCAGTTCGCCCAGGCGGCGATGGAGGGCGAAAAGCTGGGAGCGGACGAATACACCGACGTCCTGTCGATCTCATTTTCGGCCAACGATCGAGTCGGACACTCGCTTGGGCCGGACTCTGAAGAAGTGCACGAGATCTCTCTGCATACCGACCGCCTGCTCGGCCGATTCCTTGCGGACCTAGACAAGCGCGTCGGCGCTGAAAACTATGTGGTTGTTCTGACCGCGGACCACGGCGTAGCGCCCATGCCGGAAGTCATGGCGAAGCGGCGGATGCCCGGAGGTCGCATTCCCGAAGGCGCGGTGCAATCCGCCATTGAGAAAGCCCTAACCGAACGATGGGGGGAGGGGCCGTGGGTGCTTGGCCGTTCAGGACCGGCGCCGTATTTCAATCTGGACACGATTCGCGCCAAGAAGCTAAGCAGGGAAGAGGTGGAGATTGTCGCGGCGGCGGCCGCTCGCGAAGTTCCGCACATCTATCGCGTGTACACGCGAACTCAGCTCCGTTCGGGCAGTCTTCTCAGCGACATGATCGACCAGCGCGTGCAGGCCGGATTCCACTTCGGCAGGTCCTCTGATCTGTTCATCGTCTCAGAGCCGTACTGGCTTTTCGAGTCGCGAGGTACGTCCCACGGCACCCCTTACAACTACGATTCGCATGTGCCCGTCGTCTTCATGGGTGCTGGGATCCGAGCCGGCCGCTATCACCAGCGTGCGGCAGTGAACGACATCGCGCCCACGCTGGCCATCCTACTGGACGTGGAGCCGCCCAGCGGCTCGGCTGGACGTGTGCTGCACGAGATGCTGGAGTAAGGGTCTGTTTCTCGGGGAAGCAGGCTGGCGCTTGTGTTGCGGCGAACCGTTTCGCGCGGTAAGATAGGGAAGTCCTTCCACTGTCGGGGCGTGGCTCAGCCTGGCTAGAGCGCCTGGTTCGGGACCAGGAGGTCGGAGGTTCGAATCCTCTCGCCCCGACCATCCACATACAGTCTGTTCCCCCTCCTTCGTCATCATCGAGCCGTCGCGTTCATGCGCTCCAGTTGCTTGATAAGGAATGGCGTGTCGGAGAAAGGTTCGCCGCCATTGCGCGACCAGTGAATTCGACCCTTCTTGTCGATCAGGATCGTCGAGTGGAGTTCCATCTCCTCAAAGTCGTCGTATGACTTGAATGCGCGCGCATTCAAGTGCGCCTGGTCCGACAGGATGCGTACTGCGGGCAGGTTCAGCGTCTTCAGAGCCGACGCATTATCCTCGGCCTTGTTAGGGCTGACCGCGAGCACCACCGTGTCCAACCTCTCCCAGTCCTCTTTTTTCTTGCTGATCTCCCGCAACTGGTTCATGCAGTGCAGACACTCTTTGCGCAGATAGAAGACCAGAATCACGTTTTGCCCCACATGTTCCTTCAGGCTCACGGGCTTGTTTTCGTGATCAACCGCCGCCAGCTTCGGT
>DASQEG010000105.1:0-10655 GCA_035633775.1 Bryobacteraceae bacterium | reverse complement strand
AATTGGCAGCGTAGAAGCGGACCTCACAAATGGCAGCAGCCAGATAAGATACCAGGGGTATACGACTGGTGCGCACAGGAGCGAGGCTGCCATGGGCCAGGAAAAACCGTCCGGGTACCAGCCCGAAGAGGCCCTTCGCAGCCACGTTGCGGTAACCAACCCGACGAGTATTGCCATCCCGGCGATGTACTGCGGAGCCACCACTCGCTCGAGTTCTGCAAATACAGGAGCGTTGAAGCGGAAACTTTGAACGTAGGTTCCAAGTGACCCCGTGGGCACGTAGCCGAACTTGATGAACGGCAGGTATAGCAGACCGACGATTGAGGCTCCGAGGGCAGCATCCCGCCACCGAACCCGCTTCCAATACATCGGCAGCAGCACGATCGGCAGGAGCTTAATGGAAACTGCGAGCCCGAATGTCACAGCTGCCGTCGGTGTCCACCGCCGTCCCAGCGCAATGAAAGAGACGAGAAGCAGCAAAGCTCCAACGATGTCCACGTGGCCGCTTCCCGCTACTTCAATAGCCAGCAATGGGTTCCAGGCGTAGACCAGTACGAGGTGGGCTCCACGTTTTTCACAACGGAGTGCATGGAGCAACAAGAGGATGATTGCAGCTTCGCAGAGGACAAAGGCGACTTTCAGCGCAGAGGTGGATTCGCTTACGGTGGTCACCGCACGGAAAAAGAGCTGAGCGCCTGCCGGGTATGGGCTTGGCACGTCTGGGTTGTTCAGGTTGCGAGTCTCGCTGATGTGCAAGCCCCGCACGGCAGGATCACTTGGAACGATCTCATAAGGACTAAGGCCGAACCGCTGTAGTCGACCGTCCCAGACATACCGGTGGATGTCATCATCCACCCCTGTGGGGGCAAGGAGAAACGGGACGTGCCACACTGCCGCGAAAACCAGCCCGACGACCAAAGTCTTCCGTGGAAAAGCCGGCGTCGAGAATAACTCCCGAATTGCCACAAGGTATGCCACGCCGGCGAACACCAACGAAGCGAGAAACGACGCTCCACCCCGGTCGTGAAAGTTCGATGCACAGATCGTAAGGGCAACGCACATCACGACACCTGACGCGTGCACTTTGGCCGCTGGGGTCAGCAGCATCATGACGATCGCGCGCTCACGTATGATTGTGCAGCGGCGGTTTCCCGCTCATTGAGCCACTTGGCGGTGCGTGGCGCCCGCTCTGGAGCGAGACTCAGCTCCATTGCCAACCGAGCCAAGTCATCAGATACATCTACATCGTAGAAAAGATCTGTGAACCCTACGGAAAGACCAAGTGTTCGTGCCTGCGCAAGGAGTGTCTCGAGTGCGCTGCTGGTGCCCATCCCGTCGCGCGCAAACAGCGCGGGATGGACGGCCTTGGCCCCGACGAGATAGTAGCCTCCATCGTGCGTCGGTCCCACGACGATGTCGTAGGTGGACAGCATATCGAACGCGCTCTGAAGGACAGCTGGCGGGAGGTGCGGGCTGTCACTGTTGAATGCGATGATTCGCCGTTCATGAGAAGTTATAAAGTGTGCGAAAACGGAGGTGAGAGCTGCAGCAAGACCATGACCTTCCTGGGCAACGACGCTTACTTCACCGCGGGCCAATTGCACCAATTCGCTCACGTCCGAGGAAGGGCACATGATCGAGACTTCTACATCATTCAAACGTTGCGCAAGTGACAGGGTGTCCTCCAGCAGGCAGCGATAGAACGCAGTAACAGCGTCAGGCAAGAGAACTGAGGCCAATCGCGTCTTGACGGCACCTTGCCTCGGTGCTTTGGCCATAATCACCAGCGTGCAGTCAGCGTTCGATCGCTGCATTGTTCTCCCGCCCGCAAATCCCATAAGCTCGTGACGGATATTTACGCCGCCCGTGGCGTGCCGACTCGGGGGTGCCGGAAGTAGTAGCGCAAGATGAGGCTGATGATGAACCATCCAGCGCCGACCGTGCCCTTGAGCGTTCCACTGATCTTTGACTTGCCGATACGCGGGTGATAGCTCACAGGAACTTCAACCACGCGGAGTCCCGCCAGCGCGCCTTTGAGGATCATCTCAACGGCCCAGCCGTAAGTAGTCTCCTGGAGGTCGAGCTGACGCAAAACATTCGTGCGGGCAGCGCGAAACGGGCCGAGATCAGTGATTGGCAGCCGATACAAAAACCTGATCATGCATGCGGCCAGGCGGTTCCCAAAAGCCTGGTGCCAGGGCAATGCTCCGGCCGCACTCCCATTGCGAAGGCGCGAACCTATGGTGATGTCGGCCGTCCCGTCCATGATCGGCGCGAGAAGAAGGGGCAGCTCAGAGGGGCGATCGCTGTAATCGCCATCCAGAAACACGGCTACGTCTGGTGAGTCTGCCGCGGCGAGCCCGGTTAGGCAAGCTCGTCCATAACCGCGGCGTGGTTCCTGGATGACCAGCGCACCCATACTTGCCGCGATCTGGGCAGTCCCGTCGCTGGAGTTGCTGTCGACAACAATGACCTGCATCACGAGACCGGCTGGGAGGTCTGCCAAAACGCGCGCGATCGCGCCCGCTTCATTATGGGTGGGAATGATAACAGACACTCGCATGATGGGTTCTCGCGATCACCACCAGGGAGAAGATGGCTCCCGTTTCGCGAGCCAGGCGTCTAGGCCCCAACTCCGACCTGCGCGTCCGAGAGCCACGCCGACGCATGCCATGACCGATACCAGCAGTTCCCATATCCACGCGGTGCCAAGCTCCGAGATCCACAGGCTTCCGAGAAACAAAGATGCAACAGCTGCAGCGGGACGAGTAAAAAGACCGACAAGGAGGAGAACTCCCAGCGTTATCTCCGTCGCAGCCTGTATGGGAGCCGCAATCGCTGCCTGGCTAGCCGTCAAACTCATCACCGCTTTCCACGCGCCAGGTGAATGACTGGCCTGAACATAGTGGTTGACTAATCCCGCGTAACCTGCCGGCGTGTAGAGGCCTTTTCCCAGGTTCTCGAAGAAGACCCAGACGAACATAGCGCCGATCGTGACACGGATCACGGCAAGTCCGAGTGCAGCTTCCGACGAAGTCACCACGGACCGATTCGGAGATGTCGTATCCCTGGTCATCGTGCGAGTCACAACCTGTTCTGCCGGGGAGAATTCTCGCTCGGGCGTTTCAGGCTGTTGCTGTTTCCCATGTCGCAATCCGTTTCTCCTTAACGTGCAGGCATGTATCGATGCAAAGTAGTTCCCTGCCCTGCGATCAGGCAATCACCGTACCGAGCGAGTGCCGACGTTAGTACACACCTGCACTCTCGTGAGCTCGGAATCCGGCGAACCGCTCGGCACTTGTCCTCTGCCAGCCCAAACCGTTGTGAACAGGCGCAATCTCTTGAGCATTCCGCACGCCACTGGCTAAGTTATTCAGAATAGATAGAGTACATGTCACGGACAGCGCGGAAATGGCACTTGACGACGGCATCTCGACACCGTCCTTCGACATTTGGCGTAACTGGCCGTGACCAGCGACGTAACAAATCGGTCATAGCACTTTGAGACACAACCAGCACCAGCCTCGGTTAACGTTGTCGGGACACTTGCGATAACTGCCTTTCGAGAAAGCCGCTGCCGTCGGCGACAAAGGCTCCGGCTGTGGGTTCACGAAGGTGATATCGTGCCGGGAGGCAGTGCAGTTTGCATAAACATTCAGCTGCTTTTTTCTGATAGCATTGGTGGCCCGAAAAACCAGCGCACCAGGATCAGGAACGATGCATCTCGATCGGCGGACAGCCATAGTGACGCTAACTGCGACTGTGCTTTTAGCTGTTGATGCCTTTGCTCAGGAGGTACCCTCTTCAAACCGGCAGGAGCAGCCTTCGTCCAGCGTTCCCGAGCCGGCCGCGAAGTTGCGCGACATCATAGTTGGCCAACGTGTCGCCATGATGGTCGGAGTCGTCGCGGAGTTAGGTGTGGCCGATCATCTCAAGGACGGGCCCAAACGGGTCGAGGAACTCGCTCAGGCGACACAGGCCCATCCGTCGTCCCTGTACCGTGTGCTGCGCGCCCTTGCCAGCTACGGAATCTTTGCCGAAGATAGCGACGGACGATTCCGGCTGACACCTGTAGCGGAGTTCTTACGTTCGGACATCCCAGGATCTCAACGAGAGTCCGCTCGCGGAATGACTACGGAGCAGCAATGGCGCTCGCATGGCAACATGCTGAATGCTGTGCGCAGCGGGAAAACCGCGATTGAGCACGCATTCGGCATGAGTCTCTGGGAGTATCTGGCCAAGCACCCCACGGAACAACAGGGATTCAACGCGAGGATGGTCGAAGGGTCACGCCGGGAAGCCTCTCGGCTGGTGAAAGCCTATGACTTTTCCGGCGTCGGCAGCGTCGTGGACATCGCAGGCGGCCAGGGTGTATTGCTGGAGCACATCCTGAAGGCACATTCGCAAACTCGCGCGGTTCTCTTCGAACTTCCTTCTGTGATCGAAGCGGCGCGCCGAAGTTTGGATCCCGCACTACTTGGACGAACCGAACTAACCAGCGGCGATTTCTTCAAAGCTGTTCCTGCAGGAGGTGACATCTACGTTCTTAAGAACATTCTGCACGACTGGGAAGATGAGCGAGCCACGGCCATTCTGAAGAATGTCAGGCGTGCAATGACGGATAGGTCCAGATTGCTGGTGATTGAAGGCGTCGTTCCAAAGGGCAACTCGCCGTCGCCAACTAAGATGATGGACATTACGATGCTTATGGCAACTGGCGGTCGAGAGCGAACCGAGGCCGAGCACCGGGCCCTCCTGAAAGGGGGCGGGTTCCGCCTGGCGCGCATAATCCCGGTGACGCCTCTTACGTCCATCATCGAAGCCGTTCCGGAGTAGCGAACTGAAGCACGCAGGCGTGACATTGGCGGCAACTTCGGTGAAGACTCTATGTGCCCAGCGTCAATCACCGTTTAGCCGGTTGCCCGATTGCAAACAAGTGCCTGCGGCCTCGTACGTACAACACACCCTCCGCGATCGCCGGAGTTGCCATCACCGGTTCACCAAGCTCGTTCTCTTTCAGCAACTGAAAGGAACCTCCCGCATTGATCACATACGTCCGGCCGTCTTCATTCGTAACGTAAAGCCGTCCGCCAGCGGCCACCGGAGAACTGCTAAACCCCGAGTTTCCGCCTCCCAACCGTTGCTGATACATCCGGTTCCCCGTGTCCACCTCAAACACACTCAAGACGCCGTTGTCGTAGCAGAAATAGCCGAGCCCATCCAGGACCAGCGGAGTCTGCATGTAATTCCCGGCACGGTCCTGCGACCACGCAAGCATGCCTGGGCTTTTCGTCACATCGCCGGCGGCGCTTGTCCGAACTGCATAGATCGGCCGCCCCGGACCGTGTGCGCTCGTAAAGATCACGAGCCCCTTCGCTGTGACCGGAGTCGGAACCGGGATGTCTCCCGTGCCCGCCATGCGCCATAGCTCGCTTCCGTTCCGCGGATCATAACCGCCGATGTGCTTCCACCCGTTCACCACAATCTGCTGTTTCGGCCCGTTCGGCGCGTCGTAAGGAGCAATCGTTGGAGTCCCCCACGTAGGCACGTCGCGGCGTGGCGTTCGCCATAGTTCCTTCCCGCTGCGGACGTCGAACGCTGCCAGAAATGAGTCCTTTTGCACGTCGGCCTGAACAATGACCTTGCCATCGTGAAGAATCGGCGAGCTCGCGAATCCCCATTGTGCCGACGGAACCATGAAGAAGCCCGAGTCCAGAGCGCCAAGGTCCTTCTGCCACAGCGGAGTTCCGTTCAGATCGAATGCAAACAGCCCCTCGGACCCGAACAGTGCAACCAAATGCTTGCCGTCCGTCACCGGGGTGGGATTGGCGTGTGTTGATTTTGGATGGCGTTGCATCCGCGGCGTGCGGCTCACCGCCGTTCGCTCCCACACGATCTGGCCGTTGCTGCGGTTCAGGCAGTAAACCTTGAACGTATGTGCTCCCTCGGCCTCAACGGATTTGATATCGCCGTAAAGGCCCAGCTTCAGCGCTCCTTCGCCCGTGGCCGGCACGGCGCTCGTGAGAAAGATCCGGTCGCCCCAGATAATGGGACTGGAATGTGCAAGGCCCGGAATGACCGCCTTCCATAGAACGTTCGCTCCCGTCTCTCCACTCCAATGGACCGGCGGATTGCCCGTCCCGAGGCCCGAAGCACCTGGGCCGCGGAACTGAGGCCAGTGAGCCTGGCCGTATGCTGTCAGGGAGATAAGGAGTAGGGCACTGTACCGCATGCGACCAGTCTACGCCGAGTGCATCGCATCACTGGTGCGCATCCGTCGGCAATTCAGGAGCGGCGACGCAGCGCCAGCGCCGCAGCAAACGCGAATGCCGACCCGGTCAATGTCGCGGTTGCGGGCTCCGGTACATACTGAAGGTCGACCGTTGCTCCCGCCGCACTGAAGGTGTTCGACCGCACAACTGTTGAAGTGGTCCGTGCTGAACGATTGTTCGACTACTGTTCACGTCGCCAGTGGAGTCTCAGGCTTCCGCTTAATTCGCGTTCGTGAAGCACCACGGGTCGAATGTAGGGGCTGGAACTGAAGGAACTCACGGCACCTTGAAGGCGTCGTCAAATTTCAATGTGATACTCGCGGGCTTGTCCGAGTTCACCTTCACCGGTTGTGGTTTACCGTCTGAGTTCGCATAGAGACCCAGCGATGAACCTGACGGAGGCGCAGACGTCGCTTTCCACTTACCGGCAGGATCATAGGCTGCACTGATATAGGCAGGGTTCGCCGCGACGTTGTCGAACACGGCAGTACCATCTTTTGAAGTTACGGGTTTCGTCGCAATCGGAGGTACCTGCGATCCTTTCTCAACAAAAGCGGCGGTATCCCACATAACGACGTAAATTGGGTGGTTCTCATCAACAGCACCTGAACCTGCGTAGTTGACGCGGACCTCGACAGTTTTCCCCGTTTTGGTTTCCTGGCTTGTGGCTTGCGCGGGGCAAAGAGCCAACAACCCCAATGTCATGAGCTCGCAAAGCGCGAAGTGCTTCAGCATGTACATCCTCCAATCACAACGCGGATCAGCATACCATGCTTGCTGCGGCGTAGCCTACCGAGTTTCGTGACATGGATGACACGGACGACTCCAACGCGGTAGAGTCAGACCATGTCGAGGCCGCGGCTTCAGACACTGCTTCGCCTGGAAGTTAACAAAGCGGGGCGCCAATGTCATCGACGCTGAACGGTTTGGATAGCCGGTATCCGCGCGAGCGGATCGAGAAGTGCCTGGACAGGATTCTCGCCAGCAGCACCTTCGCGCAGGCGCCCATTCTAAGCCGGCTACTGCGGTACCTCGTGATGCAGACCCTTTCGGGAAGAGCCGGAGAGCTGAAGGAGTATTCGGTTGGTGTTGAGGTGCTCGGCCGCAGTGTGTCGTTCGACCCCAGAACGGACACCATCGTCAGGGTTCATGCCCGACGGCTCAGGTCGAAGCTGAATGAATACTACAGCGGGCCAGGCCGCGCGGACACAATCCGCATTGCAGTTCCAAAAGGCCACTACGCAGCTCACTTTCAACACACCGATGAGTCCCCTGCAACAACGGAGATGCAGGCCGGGCAGCAGGACGTGCGCAGACAACGCCCGCCGCAGTACGCGATATTCGAGCAGGACGGTGCCGTCCACAACTGGCTTGCCGCCCCGCTGACCAGGCTGATCGGGCGCGAGGAGGAAATGGAAGCGGTCAGCCATCTTCTGCTCAGCGACAACGGGCGACTGCTAACTCTGACGGGTGCTGGAGGCAGCGGCAAGACTCGTCTCGCCTTGAAGGTGGCTGAACACGTTGCTGACCGCTTCGGCGGCGGCTTGTACTTCGCTGCTCTGGCATCCATCACTGATCCCGAAACGGTTACCGGCACTCTCGCTCGGATTCTCGGGCTTAGGCAGACCGGGCGCAAGGAACTGGTCAGCGCCCTTCAGAATCACCTGCACTTCACGCTTCATGCTCCCGCATTGCTGCTGATCGACAACTTCGAGCAGGTGCTGACAGCGGCGCCCATCCTCGTTCAGTTGCTCGAGGCGACTCCATTCCTGAAGATCCTGGTCACCAGCCGCGCTGTATTGCATATCTATGGAGAACGGGAGTATCCGGTTCCTCCGCTGCAACTGCCCGATACGCAAAATCTTCCGCCCGTGGACGAGCTTGCCGGGAATCCCGCCGTGCGTCTCTTCATGGAGCGCGCGACGGCCGTCGAGCCGGCCCTCAGGCTGACTGAATGCAACGCGCAAGTCATTGCGGAGATCTGTTCACGGCTCGACGGATTGCCGCTCGCGATCGAACTGGCCGCCGCCCGTGCGAAGGTGCTTCCTCCGGCGGCGATGCTGGCACGTATGGGAAGCCGTCTCGACCTGCTGACCGGCTGTCTCGGGGGCGTTCCTGCCAGGCAGCAAACATTGCGGGACACCCTGGAATGGAGCCATCAGCTTCTAAATTCGGCTGAGCAAAAGTTGTTTAGGCGTCTCGCGGTCTTCGGCGGCGGCTGCACTCTCGAAGGAGCCGAGGCAGTCGGCAACACGCGTCAGGATCTTGGCCTCGAAGTATCGGGAGTCATCGAGTCCCTGTGCTGTAAAAGCCTGTTGCAGACGTCGTCACACGCAGATGGAGAGATACGCTTCGTCATGCTCGAAACCATCCGCGAGTACGCTGTGGAGCGGCTTCGTGAGAGCGGGGAAGAAGCGTCCGTCAGGCTGGCACATGCAGCATACTTTCTCGTGGTTGCCGAGGAAAGTCACCCGGGGCTAAGTTCCGAGGAGCAGCAAAATGGGCTGGCTCTCCTCGACCGTGAGCACGACAATTTGCGCGTGGCACTTGACTGGTTGTTCGGTCAGGCTAATCGGGAATGGGCTCTCCGATTCGCTAATGCTCTGTACTGGTATTGGGAGCGGCGGGAACATTTGACGGAGGCCCGCATTCGGCTTATAGCGGCCGTGAACCTTCAGGAGGGACAGCCACCCTCGGCTGCGTTCGCAACTGCGATTGTTCGTGCCGCCGCAATTGCGGTCTGTCGGGACGATTGCGACTCGGCCTTCCCGGAACATCAGCGTGCGCTGAAGATGTTTCGGGAACTCGGCGATAGGAAAGCAGTGGCAGCCCAGCTTGATTCGCTCGGTGCGACTGCTCAGGTTCGAGGTGATCTCGGTGGAGCCTGTTACTGGTATGAACACAGCGTGCGAGCTTACCTGAAGCTCGGGCTGGACGCACGAGCGGCGGCCGGGATGGCTAACCTGGCCAACGTCCTGAATGCACGCGGAGATCGTCCTCGCTCTCGCTTGTTACTGCACGACGCTCTTGGCAAGTTCGCAGCTTGCGGAGAAGGTGTCAGTGTGGCCTGGGTGCTGAACTCTCTCGCTGATGTCTCGAGGGATGGCGAAGACTTGACCGAAGCACGAAGCTTGTACAACAAGGCGCTTGAGATGTTCAGGGTTTATAACGACGGCTGGGGAGTAGGGCGATGCCTGACCGACCTCGGGTATCTTGCACTTGAGTCGGAGGATTCTGAAGCCGCGCACGCCGCCTTTGGCGAGGCGTTGGAAACGTTCGCCAAAGTGGAACATAAGCGCGGCATCGCAAAAGCGCTCGAAGGTGCCGCTTGCGTGGCTGTGTACGACCGGCAGTTCGAACGCGCCCTCACGCTTGCAGGTGCCGCCGCGGGACTTCGGCAAAGGACGGCAGCCCCCCTGCGGACCCGCGAACAATCCAGGCTTGATACCTGGCTCGCGCCAGCATGGCACACATGCGGAGCGGCAGCAGCAGACCTCGTATCAAAGGCCAGCGGTAAGGTGGACGTCCGCAAGGCGATCGACCTCGCACTCGCACGGAACATCGACGACTCTGCTACTGGTAATTAGCCGGATCCACCATGCGCCGGACAGCCGCAACGCGATCAACTCTCGCGCCCGCAAGCTGGCCGTGCTTTCGAATCAGTTCTTCATCGGGTGCATAGTAGATGCAATAGATTTTGTCATCGGTGACAAAGCTGTGCACCCAACGGATCTCCGGACCGAGTTGCTGCAGGGCTTCCAGAGATTTCAACGACGCTTCGCGGATTTCGGACTCCGTCAGCCTCGAAGCACCCGGGATGTCGCGCTCTATCACGAACTGCGGCATGGCACCTCACTTTCCATCTCAGCCCTCGTATGTTATCCCTTTTGACTCCCGTCCGTGGAGCGACGTCATGGGATTCTGACCATGCGGGCTATTTGCCCATTGTTTTCCCAGTAGGTCCTTCTGCTGGTGAGGAACGCATCAGTTGGTGCTGGCTGCACGTTCCCGTCCACGTCGATCGCCCGAGACCGGATCCTGTGCTCGCCCGACCTTGGGCTTCCCCAGTCGAATCGCCAGAACGTCCACGCATATCTCCGCGCCTTTCTGCCGCTTTGGTACGGTTGGTCGTCCAGTGTCGTCGGCAACCAGGGGCCATCGTGAATCTGGACTTCCACCGCCTTGATCGGCGCTCCCCATGCGGCGCCCATGATGCTGTAGCGTCCACCGGTGCGCGTAACCTTGGCCGGTGCCGATTTCAGCCGGTCCCGGCCGACATTGGAAAATGTCCAGACGGTCTCGCCATCGCGCTGTTGCTCGCGAACTGTAACGTAGTCCCGCGCCATGAAGCGGCCGGTGAAGCGCTGGTCCGTTACCTCGATG
>DASQEG010000104.1:0-5795 GCA_035633775.1 Bryobacteraceae bacterium | reverse complement strand
CCGAACCCCAGCGGCAGCGGTTTCATCCGCGACGTGTTCCCGGGAAACATTATTCCGCGTGATCGATTCGATCCGCTCGCGGCACGTGTGCTGAGCTTTCAGCCTTTGCCCAACGCCACTCCGACCGATCCTCTGACGAACGCAAACAACTTTGTCTCCCTTGCCAAATCCACTTCGAATCAGACTGTAGTCACCAATCGGCTGGACCATCGCTTTTCCGAGACCGACAATCTGTTCTTTCGTTACTCGTTCACCTGGAACACACTGCTGAACGCCGGCTGGGGCCTGGGTGTTGCCGATCCGGGTGCACGCAATGATCAGCGCGACAACCACAACGGCGTGATCGCCTATACGAAGACGCTGTCCACCTCGATGATCAACGAGTTTCGCGGAGGCATAACCCGGCAGTGGCTGCCCTTCCTGCACCCGAGCTTCGATCAGGAATGGCCCCGCCAGCTTGGCTATCCGTCCATCATCCCGCAGGACGCATTCCCACCAGTCCAGATCGCAGGAGTACTTGGTATCGGCAATGCGGGGTTCTCGGGCGGCTTGCGTGCGCAGAACATATGGCAGCTTGTAGATCAGCTCAGCATCATTCGCGGCAAGCACAGTCTGAAGGTGGGCGTTGACTATCGCGATTGGCGGAACAGCTTTATCAATCGCGTAAATCCGTCGGGCAACTTTTCGTTTAACGCGGCGCTGACGGGCAATCCGCTGGCTCCCGCAGGAACCGGCGTTGGTCTGGCGAGTTTTCTGCTTGGCGAAGTGGCGTCCGGCAGTCTCGGTTATCGACCTTTCTTCCAGACTCGTGCCAACCCGCTCGCCGTCTACTTACAGGACGACTGGAAGATCACTTCCCGGCTGACGCTTAACCTCGGCATCCGCTACGACATCAGCTTCGGCTTCAAGGAAGTTCACAGTCGGCACTCCAACTTCGACCCGTTCACCGTCAACCCTGAGACCGGCCATCTCGGCGTGCTCCGGTATGCGGGCGTCGACGAGCCCGAGTCATTTATCAATCTCGACAAGAACAATTTCGGCCCTCGAGTGGGGCTTGCCTGGGATCCTTGGGGCGACGGCAAGACCGCAATTCGGTCAGGCTACGGTCTCATCTATCTTCCGATTGAGAGTGGCGCCATGGTGCCGGACAATCAGAACGCATTCGGCTTCAGCGTGGACACACAGTTCCAGGCGCCCAGCGGAAGTCCGCAGCGTGCATTCCGGTTTTCCGAAGGTCCCGCAGCGCTCCTGCAGCCGCTGGGACCGGCCGGAGGTCCCGGCGCATTCCGCGGGCAGAACGTGCGCTATCAGGATCGAAACTCGCCGACAGGCTACATGCAGCAGTGGAATTTCGCAATCCAACGCGCTGTGTGGGCAGGCTGGACCGCGCAGGCAGCTTATGTCGGCAGCAAGGGCACCCAGTTGTTCGGCGGCAACTATAACCTGAACCAGCTGGATCCGCAGTATTTCTCGCTCGGACTGGCGCTGCAGGATCCGGTCCCGAATCCGTTCCAAAACCAGATTCGGACCGGCGCACTGTCGGGGGCGACGATCAGCCGTCAGCAGTCGCTGCTTCCTTATCCGGATTACCTTCAGGTAACTACCTGGGCGGCACCCAACCTGGCCACCAGCTATCATGCGCTGCAGATCTCGGTTGAGAAGCGCTTCTCGACCGGTCTTTCGATGCTGATCAACTACACGAAATCGAAGCTAATGAGCGAGTGCTCCGCAATCGGCGGTGGCAACTCCGGTGACGCCTGCACCGGCGAGTACCGGATTGGCCGTTTCAACCGTCGTCTGGACCGGGCGATTGACCAGGACGATATTGCGAGCCGCTTTGTCATCTCGGGTGTTTTCGAATTGCCATTCGGAAAGGGACGGCGTTTCCTGTCCGATACTCCGGGCATCGTGCATGCACTGCTCGGCGGCTGGCAGGTGAACGGGATCGGGACATTTCAGAGTGGTGTTCCGCTGGCTGTGAGAGGGGCGAACAACTTCACGGGCATCAATTATCCGGATCTGCTCAGGGATCCGACTCTGCCATCGAGCGAGCGAACGCCCGCCCGCTGGTTCGATACGGACGCATTCCAAAATCCGGCCAATTTCACAATTGGCAATGCACCTCGCACTCTCCCCACCACGCGTGGTCCCGGACTGAAGGACGTGAGCTTTTCGCTCTTCAAGACCTTCCAGTTCACAGAGCGTGTCCGGCTGGAAGCCCGAGGCGAACTGTTCAACGCTTTGAACACGGTCAACTACAACAATCCAAGCATCACGTTTGTACCCGATGCATCCGGACGGAACAACAGCGTGAACTTTGGGCGTATCACCAGTGCGCTGGATGCCCGGCGGGCACAGCTCGGACTGCGGCTGACTTTTTGATTGTTCCAGAAACGATAGTCACCGTTCAGGGACCGTGGTGATGCAGGCCAAGGGCGTGGCCGAACTAATGCGAAGCGGCTGGCTTGCGCCCGTGTGGCTGCCCGCGCTTCGACTTCGAACCTGCAACCGTCGGGGCTGAAGTTCCAGCTTGTGGAGTTGGTAGCGACTTCAGGACCTGTACGGCGGCGGCGCAATGATAGCTGGGAAGAGGTGGCAATGAGTGCCCGTGAGATGAACGTTAAGGCGTGGTGCGGACGAGAGGACTTGAACCTCCACGAGATTGCTCCCACTAGGACCTGAACCTAGCGCGTCTGCCAATTCCGCCACGTCCGCGTGTGCGATTGGGTTACAAAATCATTGTCGCCAACCGGGGGGCTCCGCGTCAACGCCTCGCCCACTTTTCCTCAAGGGCACGATCTGGCCCATCCGCGCCCGCAGAATCAGCCGCATCACCAGGATTTCGATCTGATCACGGGCCCGGCGGTACTCCTCATCGGGCCGGCCGTACGGGTCGCGGATGGGCCAGTTCTCTACCGGCACCGACGCGTTCAGGCCCAGATCGCGGTTGCTCAGGTTGACGATCAGATCGTAGCGGGACGGGTCGTAGTCTTTCAGGCGACGAGGCGTGTGCTTCTCGAATTCGATGTTTCGCTCACGCAGCACCGCGCGGGTCACCGGATCCGCGAGCAACGCCGGGTGCAGGCCGGCGCTGGCGACACGGAGCACGTCCGAACCGTATTTCCGCGCCATTGCTTCTGCCATCGCGCTGCGACAGATATTGCCGATGCACACAAACAGCACGTGAACGCGTTTGCGAGGCTCCACGCTAGCGGCGTCCCTCCACTCGTTTGACGAAAAGCTCATGAATGCTCGAACTCGTTGTCAGCTCCGGATGAAAGGTGGCCACCAGATGACGTCCTTCGGACACGAGAACCGGGTCGCCTTCGTAGCTGGCCAGCACCTGGACGCGAGGGCCAGTCCGCCGGATAATGGGCGCCCGGATGAACACGGCTTCGATCTCTGGATGGATGTCAGCACTTTCAGATGGGATCGTGACGATGCGGCTGTCGAGCTGGCGCCCGTACGCGTTGCGCTGCACTGTCATGTCCATCAGGCCGAGCGACTCCTGCACCGGGTTGGTGACCTCGATTGCGAGCAGAATTGCCCCCGCGCACGTCCCGAATATCGGCTTCTGTTGGCCGTAGGCACGCAGGGGCTCAGTAAGTGCGTTGTCGTTCATCAGCTTGAGCATTGTGCTGCTCTCACCGCCTGGGATGATGAGACCGTCTACGCCGGCCAGTTCCACCGCTGTGCGAACCTCGACGGCCTCGGCACCTGCACGTGCGACGGCCCTCGCATGCGCGTCGAAGTTGCCCTGGAGTGCGAGCACTCCAATGCGTGCCGGCATGACGCTACCAGCCCCGGGTCTGCATCAGCTCAGCCTCAGGCAAGCGCGTGACGTCAAGCCCGGGCATCGCCATACCGAGGTCTTCGCTGGCCTCCAGCAGCATGGCGGGGTCACGGTAGTAGGTCGCCGCCTTGACGATCGCCTTGGCGCGCGTCTCCGGGTCCGACGACTTGAAAATGCCGGAGCCCACGAACACAGCCTCCGCTCCGAGCTGCATCACGAGAGCGGCGTCAGCCGGTGTCGCAATGCCGCCAGCCGAGAAGTTCGGAACAGGCAGCTTTCCGTGTTCAGCGATATACTGCACGAGTTCGAGCGGCGCTTGCAGCTTCTTCGCTTCGGCTACCAGCTCTTCCTTGCCCAAAACCGTGAGCTGCTTCATTTCCTTGATGATCGTTCGGATGTGCCGCACCGCTTCCACGATGTTGCCCGACCCTGCTTCGCCCTTGGTGCGGATCATGGCAGCACCTTCGGCGATGCGTCGAAGCGCTTCACCAAGGTTTCGGGCACCGCAGACGAAGGGAACCTTGAAGTCGCGCTTATCCACGTGATGCTCTTCATCGGCGGGCGTGAGCACTTCGCTCTCATCGATGTAATCGACCGCCAGCGACTCAAGAATGCGCGCTTCGGTGAAGTGGCCGATACGGCACTTCGCCATCACCGGGATGCTGACCGCTTGCATGATCTCGCGGATCTTACTGATCGGCGCCATCCGGGCAACGCCGCCTTCCTTCCGAATATCGGACGGCACCCGCTCCAGTGCCATGACGGCCGCAGCGCCTGCTTTCTCGGCGATGATGGCCTGCTCGGCGTTGGTGACGTCCATGATGACGCCGCCTTTTAGTAACTCGGCCAGTCCGGCTTTGAGGCGAAACTGCTCATCCAGGTACATACTCTCTCCTTCGAATCAGAATCAGACCACAGCAGCCGCTGCATCGAAAACATCGCGATCACCCGGGCGACCGCTCAGTCGTTCGCGGCAGACGCGCGCAAGGGTAATTACACCTCGTTCGATGCTCTCCGGCGAAAGCGCACCGAAGCTGAGGCGCAGTGCGTGGCGGTCGCCTGGACCGACACGAAAGTAAATGCCGGGCAGGTAGCTGACGCCCGCCTGCTCGGCCCAGGGAAGCAGATCGGCGGCGTCGAGGCCACCTGGCAGCCGGAGCCAAAGATTGAAGCCGCCCTCCGGCCGCGTCCACGCTGCATCGGACGGCATGTGTCGTTCAAGGCTGCCGATCACACGCTGCAGACGGACGCGGCCGTTTTCACGAACAGACTCCACATGCCGGGACAAGCGTCCAGAGTCGGCGAACCGCAGCAGGATTGCCTGTGAAAGGTGATCCGTGTGCAAGTCGCACCACTGCCGCGCTTCGGTCAGCCGGGCAATGAGCGCACCGGGACCGAGGACCCATCCCACTCGCAGGCCCGGGAATGCGATTTTGGAGAAGCTGCCGAGACTAACCACGGTGCCACCATCACGGTCCAGCTGCTTCAATGAGGGCAGCGCCGTTCCGATGTATCGCGTCTCGCGATAAATACTGTTCTCCACCAGCACGAAACCGAACTTCCGCGCGAGCTGCACAACAGCTTCACGCGCTTCCAGCGGCATGGTCGCTCCGCAAGGGTTCTGAAAGTCGGGCGTCACCACCACAACGGCAGGTCGCTCCGTCTCACACACGCGCGCCAGGTGCTCGGGATCCACTCCACCTGAACCAACAGGCAGGCCTGCCAGCTTCACTCCCACGCGCGCGAATACATTGCGAACACCGTGGTACACAGGGTCCTCGATGACGGCGGTAGTACCGGCCGGTGCGAGGGTCCGCTGGATAAGATCGAGTCCCTGCTGGCATCCATTGGTGACCAGCACTTCATCGTTCGCATGGCGCGAGCCCTCGGCCTCAGCGCGTTCCAGAAGCCAGCGGCGCAGGGCGGGGTAGCCCGCCGGTGCCCCCAACTGGAGAACGCGCGAAGCCTCGGCGCTGAGGAGCACCTCGCGCGCCGACTGCTG
>DASQEG010000103.1:0-3139 GCA_035633775.1 Bryobacteraceae bacterium | reverse complement strand
ATCCTCGGGGGCAAGCGCCAGCGTCTCGGCGACAAAGCTGCGGGCACCTTCGTCATCCAGGGCACGGCCGCCTACTGATCAGCGGCTCCCGCCCGGGGAGCCGGTTGCATTCCTGTTAAAGCCTTATATAGAATTGTGCCTCACCTGCAGGACGGCTCATGCCGTGATGAGGAGGGGACGTGGGGGACAACGCTAGGCTCCGTAGCGCATTTTCGCGCCGGAGTTTCTTGAGGGGTGTCGGTGTGGCCGGGGTTGCTGGCGTGTTGCCTGCATTGGCAGCAACGGACTGGCCGCCGGATCAGGGCAAAGCCACACCGCGGATCTGCCTTGGTGCGTTCGGCGGCAACGAAGCGATGCTGCGCAATCTGAAGCAGATCGGAGTCGACTACGTCCTGAGTGGCGGGCCACGAACTCCCTGGACCGAAGACAGCCTCAAATCCTATATGGCTCCGTTTGAAGCCGCGGGCATAAAGGTAATCAACCTGATGATCGGCGGATTCAACGATGTTATCTGGGGCCGGCCGGGTGGTGACGCGCAAATCGAGAACGTCATAACATCAATTCGCGCTGCCGGCAAGGTTGGGCTTCCGGTCATCGAATACAACTTCTACGCAAACCGGCTCATGGAAGGCTACAAAGAAGAGATCGGACGCGGCGGCGCGGGATATACCGCATACGATTACGAGCTTTCAAAGAATCTGCCTCCGCGAGAGGGCGTCGGGACCCACACGCGTGCCGAGCAGTTGAAGCGCGCCGAGCACTTCCTCAAGGCCGTTGTGCCTGAAGCTGAGAAGGCCAATGTGCGCCTGGCGCTTCACCCGAACGATCCGCCCGTGCCGATCAGTCGCGGCTCGGAGCAGATCATGGCGACGTTCGAGCACTGGAAGCAGTACCTGAACCTGGTCAAGAGCCCCTACAACGGCATGACGTATGACTGCGGAGTAACCCGCGAGATGGGCGAGGATCCGGTTTCGGTGTGCCGGTACCTGGGCGAGCGCGACTGCATCAATCACGTTCACTTCCGCAATGTGGTTGTCCGCAAGCCGTACGTGGATTACACGGAAGTGTTCCTCGACACCGGCGTCGTGAACATGTTCGCCGTCATGAAGGAACTTGTCCGCCAGAAGTACCCGCGAGGTCTCTATCCCGAGCACCCCCGCGCTCTCGACGTTGACCGCGAACGCGGCATTAAAAATCAATATCCGGGTGGAGGCGGCTTCGTTGCGGAGGTTTACAACGTTGCCTATGCCAAAGCCATGCTCCAGGCAGCGTTGTCTTCGTAAAGCAGGTCGATATGAAATCGTTGAAACTGCTCGCAGCCTTGTGTGCTGCTTCTGTTCTTGTCGATGCGCAGATCGGTACGGCGACATTAACCGGGCGCGTTATGGACTCCTCAGGAGCCGTCGCTGCTGGTGTGAATGTCACTATCCTCCATAAGGCAACCAACGTCACCAGCACCGCCTTAACCAACAACGAGGGTATTTACCGCGTTCCGTCGCTAAACGTCGGCGAGTACACCGTCAGCTTCGAAGCCCCCGGTTTCAAGCGTGCGACGGTCGAGTCGGTCGAGCTGCGTACAGGCGACACACAGGCTGTTGACGCGGTGATGCAGGTTGGCCAGGTCACCGAATCGATTAAGGTCGAATCTACGGCGCCCCTGCTCGAGACCGAAACGTCTTCGACACGGACTGTGATGAGCGGCAACGTTCTTTACGAGATGCCGCTTTACCAGCGCTTCGTAAATTCCACGCTGAGCCTGGTGCCGGGTATGCAGATGGGCGGCTTCGGATACGGTGGCGACCTCGGGTCTTATCACCTTGCGGGTCAGCGGAGCGGCGCGATCGGTCTTTTCGAGGACGGCGTCGTCGGTAGTAACCCACAAGGTGGCACTGGCACGATCAAGCCGCTCCAAAACGCGGTCGCTGAGGTGAACGTGATCTCCACGTTGCCTCCGGCCGAGTACGGGCACTCCGGGGGCGGCATCATCAGCGTTGTCAAGAAGAGCGGCACGAACCAGCTCCATGGAATGGCCTCCTGGTACGGCCGGACACGCAGAATGGCGCATCGGCGGTACTTTGAGACGCAGCCCCTTTCCGATCCCCGTCCGGGACGTCCCAACGGTCTGCCCTCGTTCTTCATGCAGCCTGACGGCAACCTTGGCGGGCCTGTAGTCATTCCGAAGCTCTACAACGGCAAAGACAAGACTTTCTTCTTTGTCGGGTATCAGCGACTTCACGAGAAAAAGGTGGCGCAGCTGTTCACGTCCGTGCCCACGCCTGCGATGCGCATGGGCAACTTCAACTTCCCGGGTGCGAATCCCATCTACGATCCGGCGACAACGCGGCAGCTCCCGGACGGGACCTGGACTCGTGACCCGTTCCCGAACAACGTCATCCCAGCGAACCGTATCGATCCCGCGGCGCGCAGAATCCTCGATCTCGATCCCTGGGTTCAGCCGACAGACGCGGGTACTCCCAGCGCAACAGGTCCGACGAACAACGTTCTTGCCAACGAGTTCTCACGTACCTTCTTCGACGATTACAACCTGCGCATGGACCACCACTTCTCGACCGCGTTCAAGATCAACGGAAGCTGGACGCTGAACAAGCAGACTGGTTTTGGCAGGCCCATTCAATACCGTGAAGATCGCCTGGCCTTTGACGGCGAACAGGGGAACTACTCGCCCACAACAACGTCGAACTCCTCGCTGGGGTACACGTGGGTACTCTCGCCGACACTGATCAACGACTCGCGTGGAGGGTACTTCCGTCGCGTCGCGGGCCGTGATGTTCCGTCCTTCGGGGAGAACTGGGCAAGCCAGCTCGGGATCCCAGGTGCTGACGCCGCTCTTATGCCGCGATTTCGCGGGGCCGGCGACGCCAGCATCTACAACATGAACAGCAACACGCCGTTTCGAGAAGTGAATGAAACGCTGTCCTGGCGAAACGACACCACGTGGCTGCGGGGCTCGCACGCTTTCAAGTTTGGATACGAGGTTCTCCGCCACCGGCTGAATTACGCGAACTTCGCCCGATTCACGAATTTCAACGTCGGGAATGTCACGGCAGGGTTGCAGCCGAACGGTGTCCCCGTCCCGAACACCGGGATCGACTTCGCCGGCCTTCTAACCGGGTACGTG
>DASQEG010000102.1:0-7607 GCA_035633775.1 Bryobacteraceae bacterium | reverse complement strand
TCCGCATCGCGGCCTTGCTCTCCGCCCCGATGACGCGCTCGCCGGCGACGTAGTCGCCGTACTCGGCCGTGTCGGAGACGGAGTAGCGCATGTAGTTCAGCCCGCCCTGGTACATCAGGTCGACGATCAGCTTCAGCTCGTGCAGACACTCGAAGTAGGCGATCTCAGGAGCGTAGCCAGCTTCCACCAGCGTTTCGAAGCCGGCGCGAATCAGCTCGCTCACACCACCGCAAAGCACTGCCTGCTCACCGAAGAGGTCGCTCTCCGTTTCTTCTTTGAAGGTGGTCTCGATCACACCAGCCTTCAAACAGCCAAGCGCGCTTGCATAGGCGAGCGCCTTCTCCAGTGCCTGACCGGTTGCATCCTGGTGCACGGCGACCAGTGCAGGTACGCCGACGTTCTCCGTGTACAGCTCGCGGACGCGGTGGCCGGGAGCTTTCGGAGCAACCATGGTGACGTCGATGCCCGGGGCGGGCGTGATGAAGCCGAAATGGATGTTGAATCCGTGCGCAAACATCAGCGTCTTGCCCGGTGTCATATGCGGCGCAACCTCGTTGTTGTAGAGGTCGGCCTGGATGTGGTCCGCCACCAGGATCATGACGGTGTCAGCGGCTTTCGCCGCATCGGCCGTGGACATGACCCGAAGGCCGGCTGCTTCCGCCTTTCCCTGGCTCTTGCTGCCCGGATACAGGCCGACGATCACCTCATGACCGCTGTCACGCAGGTTCAGCGCGTGGGCGTGACCCTGGCTTCCATAGCCGATGATCGCAACCGTACGGCCCTGCAACGCGGCAGGATTGCCGTCCTTCTCGTAAAAACGTCTTGGCATGTGTGAGTTCGTGCTCCTATGCAAGCGCCGCGGCGCTGGTGGGTTCATTGGTTGCCGCATCCATGCCCGCAGGCACCGGACCGGCAAGTTTCAGCTTCTTGATTTCCAGCGATACGGCAGTGATGCCCGACCGGGTCACCTGAATTTCGCCGTAACTCGCCATTACGTTGATGAACTCGTCGAGCTTCTCCGGCTCTCCCGTGGCTTCGAGGGCGAATCCATCCACGCTGGAATCGACGACACGTGCCTGGAAGATTTCAGCTTCCTTCAGAATCGCGGTCCGGTTCTCCATGCTGGAGCGGATGCGCAGCAGCACCAGCTCGCGCGCGACCGACGGAGCATCGGTCAGGTCCGTCGCCTGCAGAACGTTCACCAGCTTGCTGATCTGTTTGATCACCTGAGGACGGATTCGCGGGTCGACGTCAGCGACGATGGTCATCCGCGAGAGTTCCGGATCCAGCGTGCGGGCGACTGTCAGGCTCTCGATGTTGTAGTTGCGCTGGGCAAACAGGCCCGTAACGCGCATCAGCGCGCCGGGCTTGTTCTCCATCAGAATCGAAATGATCTGCAGCATGTTGGAATCCTCAAGCTCGTCTATCAGTCGCCCACTGCCACAGGCTGAGGCGGACCAAGCACCATCTCGTTGATTGCGCCGCCTGCCGGGACCATCGGGTAGACGTTTTCAAACGGCGTCACCCGCACGTTCATTAGATACGGTCCGGGGTCTGCGACGGCTTCCTCAAGGGCGCTGCGCAAATCCGCGGGGCTCTCCACAGTGCGTCCCTTGAAGCCGTACGCTCCGGCCAGCATTTCTGCCTGCGGGAAGGTGTCGAGCGTTACCGACGACAACCGGTTGTTGTAGAACAGCGTTTGCCACTGACGCACCATGCCGAGGTATCCGTTGTTCATCACGATGATCTTCACGGGCAGGCCGTAGTTCACGATTGTGGCGAGCTCGGGCAGGGACATCTGGAAGCCCCCGTCACCGACGACGGCGAACACCAGCTTATCGGGGCACGCGAACTGAGCGCCGATCGCAGAAGGGAGGCCATAGCCCATCGATCCAAGGCCACCGGAGTTGATCCACAGGCGTGGACCATCGAAGCGAATCAGCTGCGCGGCCCACATCTGGTGCTGGCCGACGTCGCTGGTGACTATTGCCTTGCCGTTGGAGATGCGATCGATCTCCGCCATCAGGTGCTGCGGCTTGATCTCATCGGGCGACGTGACCGGTTCGAGCGGATGCTCGGCCTTCCACTCGCGGACCTGCTTCCACCAGCTCTTGCGCGGCTCCGACTTGCGGTGTGACATCTCGGCCTTGAGCTCGTTCACCGCGCGGGTGAGCCGTGCCAGCACCTTCCGGACGTCACCGACGATTGGAATATCGGCGTTGCGAATCTTGCCGATTTCCGCAGGATCGATGTCGACATGAATGACACGGGCATGCGGAGCAAAAGAGTTCAGCCTGCCGGTAACCCGATCATCGAAGCGAACACCGAGGCCGATCAGCAGGTCAGTGTTGTACATGGCCATGTTGGCCGCGTAGCTGCCGTGCATGCCCGGCATGCTGATGAAATTAGGATGGCTGCCGGGCAGTCCGCCGAGCCCCATCAGGGTACACACTGCCGGAAGGTCGGCCGCCTCCACCAGCTCGCGAAGTTCGTTCGCAGCGTTGCCGAGGATGATGCCGCCCCCCGCGTAAATCAGCGGACGCTCCGCTTCCCAAATCATCTGAGCGGCGCGGCGAATCTGGCCGCTGTGACCTTCGGTCATCACCTTGTAGCCCGGCAGATGGATCGACTCTACCGGCTCGTAGTGCCCGCGGCCCATGAAGACATCCTTCGGGATGTCGACGAGCACCGGTCCTGGCCGGCCACTCGCAGCCAGGTAAAAGGCTTCGTGTATGATGCGCGGCAACTCGGCGATAGTCTTGACAAGGAAGTTGTGTTTGGTCGCCGACCGCGTCAAACCGAACGTGTCTGCTTCCTGGAACGCGTCCGTCCCGATGAGGGATGTCGAGACCTGCCCGGTGAGCGCGACAACAGGGACGGAATCCATCAACGCATCCACAAGTCCAGTGACGAGGTTCGTCGCGCCCGGACCCGAGGTAGCGCAGCAGACGCCGACACGGCCCGTAGCCTTGGCGTAACCCGACGCTGCGAAAGCAGCGTTCTGCTCATGCCGCACCAGTACGTGCCGGAGCGGATGATCGTAAAGGGCGTCATAGAACGGCAGCGTTACGCCGCCGGGATACCCGAAGATGCATTCGACGCCTTCCCGCTGAAGGCACTCAAGCAGCATCGTTGCGCCGCTGATCAGATTCGACATAAGTCCTCGATCCTGTTCTGGGTCACTGCTCCGGAATAACAACACCCGCTGGAAAAGCGAAAAGGCCACCAGCCGGGTCTGTAATCCCCGCCAGTGGCCTTTTTGGTCTTCCCTTGTGGCTCACTCAGGCGGGGCCGCTTACCGCTACCCCGACGATAATTCGTACGGCCTGAGTTACTACGACATCCTGCTGGTTGAGAACGGTCGAAAGAACGCGAAGAGCCGAGTGAGCCTGGTAGGGCTCCGCCGCAGCAGTTCTGTTCAGTTGTCCGGCCACGTCTTGAATGTACCCTACAAGAAATCTAAATGCAAGAGGTGTCTGGGATTAAAAGTGCTAATACCCCCATTGCGCCTCCGCGAAAATTCCTTATCTTATGGCTGCTCGAGTGCGCGCATAACGGCCCGGTACTCATCAGCCGATGTGATGCGGCTCGCGGCTCGGCGAATTGCATCGGCAACCTCGGGATCGCTGCGCCGCCTCGTAGCAATCGCCAGCAGCACCTGCGACTTGTCACCGTCGGAGTGAAGCGTTGCCGCGAGTTCGGCGGCACTGCGCGCGGCGCTGGTGGAGTCTGTGCGTTCGATCATGGCGTCGATGACCCTGCGCCGCTCGCCATCGGAATCGATCGAGCGTACAGCACTTAGAAAATCAGGACTCGGCGGTAAAGCCGCGAGTCGCACAAGAATGTTCGCCTTCTCGCTGTCAGAGTCAATGGCGACCGCCGAACGTGCAACCTGACCGGCGGTTGCAGAGGAAACATCGGTGCTGGTCAGCTCCGTAAGGACGCGAGCTCGGTGGTGCGGGTCCCGTATCTTTGCTGCGGTCCCAGCAATCTCGGCGATGTCGGCCGCCGGCAGATTTCCGGACCGAAGCATCGCGTTCAGCAGATCGGCCTGAGCTTGCGAGTCGCTCTCCATGGTGGCGATTGCCCGCACGATTGAGAGACGGAGGGCAGGTTCGCTGGCCAACTCCGGCTGTTCAACCAGCTTGTCGAGTACGCGCCTGCGTTGGTGCGATTCACGGATTGAGCGAGCAGCATCGACAAGCGCAAGTCGCATCTCCGGTGCACGGATAACACTGGTTGCTTCAATCAGGGCATCGGCTTTGCTGGAATCGTCGGACATGCGCGCAACACGCGACAACGCACGACGCATGTCCTCCTGCCCGAGGCTCGCCGAATGGATGAGCGCTTTCAGGTAGCGTGCGCGGCTGCCGTCCGAACTCATCCTGTCCAGTTCGCGGAACACCGAGGTTGGGCCACCGACTTCCAGCAGTCGGGCAGTACGTCCTTCCGCGTCGAAACCGGTGTCGCGAATAGCCTTCCAAAGCAGATCATCGGCCCATCGCCGTACAGCAGGATCGATCGGACGCTCCTGTCCGTTGACGGTGTACCGCGAGAGCAGTTCGCCCCTGCTGTCACGCCGGTATTCGAATGCTTTACGGAACCACGTACCTTCGCCGAACTTGATGGAGGCACCCGGTGCGAGGCCGTCCAGCAGGTGCTCATCGTCACCCAACTCGACGTTGCCGCGCACCTCAAACCAGACCCGTGTACTGCCGTTTGCCCACTCGTGCCGGTGAACAGGACCGCCTGCGTCCTCGACAAATGATATAAGGGCGGGCAGATCAATGAACGCTGCGGAGAAGCCCGCCAGACACATCAGCAGCACTACCAGGCCCAGCGGCGACACCGTTGGAGCGGCATTGCGTGTCTTGTCGAGGATCGCGCTGACCCGGCGGACAATCTGCCGCCTGTGAAATGCCGCGCCGCTCGCCAACATTGGATGGCATCCGTATCTCTGCCGCTGTTCCAGCATGGACGTAAGCGATCGGGCATAGTCCCGGGGGGCTCCATTGACGCTAAGAACAGCATCGTCACAGGCCAACTCCCGCTCGAAATCCAGCTGCCGGCAGATGTAGTGCACTGCAGGATGAAAGAACCACACGGCTCGCAGAATGCATTGCGCGAGGCGCGTCCAGTCGTCATAATGCCGGACGTGCGCGAGCTCATGAAGGATGACGGCGTCGAACTGGTCAGCATTAATCTCAAGCAGGAGCGAGTTCGGCACGATCACGGCCGGCCTGGAGTAGCCGACCGCCATTGGCGACTGAACCGCTGAAGCGGCCAGCAGCGCCGGCCTCCGCTCCGCGGGCCAGCGATCGAGCAGCGCTCGGAAGCGGATTGCGGCCTCTGGTGCAGGTGGCTCGGCGGAGGACTTCAGTTTGCGAATCGAACGATAGCTCCAGAGCAGTCTCACGGCACACAGAGCGGAACCTGCAATCCACAGCAAGATGGCGACCCCGGCAGCGTCGGGCTCCACTGGAACCTCGAGGGGAGCGACTGTGGGAACATCGCGAACGCTCCGCGCAGTTTCTACCGGCCCCACAGCCCTGAGCGCTTGCGGGACGGCGGTGTGTGCGTCGAGCGCATGCTCCTGACCTGCTCCGGGCAGGGTGAGAAGGACGGGCAGCGCCGCGATGACAACAAGCGTGGCGAACCAGATGACATAGCGAGTCGCCGCAGTCAGCCGCGTGGTCAGCAGTGACATCGCAAGCTTCACGAGCACAGTCACTGCACAGCCCGCGAGAATCGCTTGAATCGTAAGCTCACCGGCACGCAACAGCAGGTCTTTAACGGAGTCCATTTACTCGCTCTCCTCGATCAACTTCTTCAGCCGGTCCAGTTCACGCTTACCAAGTTGTTCATCACGAATCAGGCTCGAGACCAGCAGGCTCGGCGAGTTGCCGAAGAACCGGCTCACGAGGTGCTTTACCGCACTGGTGCTGGCCTCCTTGCGGTCGACCAGGGGATGGTAGATGAAAGCCTTGCCCTGCTTTGTGTGCCGCAGGTAGCCTTTCGCCTCCAGAATTCGCAACGTGTTCAGGACGGTCGTGTAGGCGAGCTCAGCATCGGGCATCGCAGCGAGCACGTCGGCAGCGCTCGCCTGCCCCTTTTGCCAGACGATGTCCATGAGGCGAAGTTCTGCGTCAGTAAGCGTCGGTGACTTTGTTCTGGCCATGATCGGTCGGCAACTTCTAAGATTTTAGAAGTTGTGAAACAGTTGTACAGCAGCCCCGACACGAAGTCAACAATTTTCATTGCCGATCAGCTTCGCCCTGGCGTACCGCGGGAGCCAGCAGCGCTCCAGCCAGACTGAGCACTACCAGTGTTCCGAGCGCGAAGCGCAGTGACGTCCATTCCGCGATCCAGCCGATCGCGGGAGGTCCGGTAAGGAAGCCAGTAAATCCCATGGTCGTAACTGCGGCGATCCCCGCGCCATGCGATACATTCCGGAGCCGGCCGGCGGCGCCGAACACGATCGGCACGATCGCCGCATAACCGAGTCCCGTTGCAACCAGGCCAACGAGCGCCGGCGGGAGTGAGGCCGCCAGCAGCACAAGCAGAAGCCCTGCTGCTCCGAGAACGCCTCCGACGCGGATTACACGTACGGGACCGAACCGCTCAGTGACCGCGTCGCCCGCGAACCGCCCAACCGCCATTGCGGCCGAGAAGGCTGCGTAGCCCGAAGCTGCCGCGGCCGGGCCCGCGGCAAGAGCATCGCGGAGGAAAACCGCCGTCCAGTCCGCGATCGCGCCCTCACAAAGAAAGAAGCAAAACGTCAGAGCGCCCATGCCGAGCACCGGGCCACGAGGCAAAGCGAACATAGGCGCATCCGAATGACTCGCCTCATGCGACTCATCGAGCATCCACGGCAGCACGGAAAGCGTGATCATTGCATTCACCACCGCTGAGGCCGCAAAGTGCACGGAAACCGGTACTCCGGCTGCTGCAATGGCTCCGCCTGCGAATGAGCCCAACATGCCTCCGACACTGAAAAGTGCATGGAAGCCGGACATGACACGGCGTCCGCAGTACGTCTCGACCGTGACTCCCTGCGAATTCATGGAGACGTCCATCGCGCCCGCGCCGGCTCCGTATAGAACCAGCAGCACGCCGAGCGAGACCGGGTTCCAGGCAAGTCCGAGAGTCAGTAGCGAGACACAAAAGCCCAGCGTGGCGACGACCGTGCAACGTTTGCTGCCGTAGCGGCCGATAAGTGCCCCCGCCACGGGCATCGCCAGCATCGAGCCGATCGCAATGCAAAGCAGCGCAATGCCCAGCATTCCGTGCGATAGCGACAGCTTTGTTTCAACGGACGGAATGCGCGAGATCCATGTGGCTACGATGAGGCCATGCGCGAGAAAGATCGCCGACGAGGCCAGCCTCGCCCTCCGGTCGGTGCGCCGGTCCGACACTACTGAGAAGCGCGCTTCAGCAGTTGAAGCCGCAGAAGATCCAGCGCCCAAACGGTGGCCATCTGTCGTACGCGCTGGCGGTCACCTACAAATTGCAGCCGCTTCACTTGCGTGCCAGGCGGTCCCGCCACGCCGATGAACACGGTGCCCGGTGGATGGTCGGCCGTTCCGCCGTGGGGACCGGCGAATCCG
>DASQEG010000101.1:0-3488 GCA_035633775.1 Bryobacteraceae bacterium | reverse complement strand
CGCTTTCCGTGTGCCAGCGCCGAATGCATCAGGAATTCGTCTCACAAACTCCCTGTACGCGTCCCAGTGCTGGTAATTTACGAACGCCAGCGCCAGCCCGAGCAACAGGTTCGCCGCTGCAGCTGCCGCCATCGCGCGCTTGCTGGAACGAGCGGAGACGATCAAGGCGAGCGGGGCCGCCATCGGAAGCAGATACCGGGCTGAGCCGGCGAAAAACAGCATCAACGCGGACGCAAAGAAGATCAGAATCCACGCCTCCAGCCAGTCGGGACGGCGCCGGATGCACCCCGACAGAACCGCAGCGCCCGTTGCGAACGATCCCCAGAAGAGTGGATGTGGATCGATAATGGCCCCTGCGGCTGCCGCTGCGAGGAACACCGGCCAGCGCGAACGGAACGCAAGGAGGGACGCCAAGGGAAACACCATCCAGCCGGTGTGGGCAGTTAATGCAGCAGCGTTGCGCAGCTTGTTCGAAAGCTGCTGCAGGCCGTAACTGCTGAAGTAGCCAGCGAGCACCGCGGCCGGGAGCGTACCGCCGGTCAGTCTCTCGTACAACTGATACGCCCCGACCACAATCACTGGCGTACAAGCGACTGCCCACGCTGCTCTGGAGCGCCGCGCATGAAGCCAGCAGTAAACCCAGAGGATCGGGGTCGCGACAATCGCCTGATAAGCAGTCATTGCCGCCAGCGACAGTGCAACCCCCGCGATGATGAACCGTCCGGAGATGAACGCCGCAAAACCCGCCATCCACCACGCGAGGAACGGAACGTCGGACTCAAGACTGTTGCCGTTGACTACGAACGCCGGGGTTGCGATGAACAGCAGTGTTGCAAGCAGCGGATGGGGAGAAAGCTTTGCTGCGATGAAGTACATCGAAAGCGCAGCGATCATCGAAAAGACGGCGTACGCAGCATGGAAAGGCAATTCCCGCACATCGCCAACAGCCCGGATTAGCAGTGCCAGCACCCATGAGTTGAGCGGCGGGTGAGGATGCCCGCGCATATCCACTACCTCGCCGTGATAAACATACCGCGCGTGGCCTGGATGGGCGGGATTGATGAGCGCATGCTGCGCTCCGAAGATGTAGTACGGATCATCTCCGCCGATTGCCTGGTTAAGGAACGGCAGCCGGATGAGCAGAACCGTCAGTATGACGATGCCGAGACTTATGCGCCTGCTGCGGTTGCCGGTTTCCAACGCACCACCGGTTTGCGAGCCGCGGTGACTTCATCCACACGTGGAGTGCGTGTCGTGTGCGGAGCCCTCAGCACCATCTGCGCATCCTGTTCCACTTCCGCCGCGATCGAGCGCAGAGCATCGATAAAGAGATCGAGTTCGCGTTTGCCTTCGGTCTCCGTTGGCTCGATCATCATCGCACCCGGCACGATCAGCGGAAAGCTGACGGTATACGGGTGGAAGCCGTAGTCGATCAGGCGCTTGGCAATGTCGCCGGTACGAACCCCGTGCTTTGCCTGACGCGAGTCACTGAATACCACTTCGTGCATCGACGGCTTCTTATACGGAAGTGCGTAGTACGCCTCCAGGTGCTTGCGAATGTAGTTGGCGTTCAGCACAGCGTCGATCGTCGCCTGTCGCAGACCGTTGTTTCCATGCGCCATGATGTACGCCAGCGCCCGAATCAGGACACCGAAGTTGCCGAAGAATGCACGGACGCGACCGATCGTCTGCGGCCGGTTGTAGTCCCACGTCCATGCGCCATCCGCACGACGGAGACGCGGAGTCGGCAGGAACGGCTCAAGATGCGCCTTAACGGCAACCGGACCTGCGCCGGGACCACCGCCTCCATGCGGTGTGCTGAACGTTTTGTGCAGGTTCAGGTGCATGACATCAACACCGAAATCGCCTGGGCGTGTCATGCCGACAAGCGCGTTCATGTTCGCGCCGTCCATGTAGACCAGGGCGCCCTTGTCATGCATCAGGGCAGTAATCCTGTTAATGTTTTCTTCGAAGACGCCAACCGTGTTCGGGTTGGTGATCATGATGCCGGCGACGTCTTCCGTCAGCACACGGTCAAGGTCGGCCAGATCCACCAGGCCCTGGTCGTTCGATTTGAGGTTCTGAACGCCATATCCCGCCATTGCCGCGGTGGCGGGATTGGTACCGTGAGCCGAGTCTGGGATCAGAATCGTCTTTCTTGGATTCCCTCTTGACTGAAGCAGCGCCCGGATCAGGAATATGCCCGTCATCTCCCCGTGTGCGCCGGCGGCAGGTTGCAGTGTGACTGCATCCATGCCGGTGATCTCGGCGAGTGCGTTCTCGAGTGTTGCCATGATCTCCATGGCACCCTGTGCGAGCGACTCCGGCTGATATGGGTGAGCCTGCGCCAGCCCTTCGGTTCTCGCCACCAGCTCATTCACACGTGGGTTGTACTTCATCGTGCAGGAACCAAGCGGGTACATCCCAAGATCGATGGCATAGTTCCACGTTGAGAGACGCGTGAAGTGCCGAATCGCCTCCACTTCACTGACCTCAGGGAAGCCGTCCACCTCGTCACGTACCTGGTTGCTGCCCAAAGCTTCGGCAGCATCGACTGCCGGCACGTCGAGCTCTGGCAGTTGATATGCCTTCTTGCCGGGCGAACTGATTTCGAACAGCAAGTCTTCCTGCTGGACGATATGGGGCAGCGTTTTGCCGGTCATCGGGCACCTCTCTCAGCCGCAACAAGACTACCCTGTTGTGTCGCGGATTGAGCGACCTGCCGGAACACGTCCATGTGCTCGCGGCGGCTGGTCTCGGTCGCACACACCAGCATGCAGCCTTCGAGCTCAGGATAGAACCGCGCCAGCGGCAGACCGCCTACGATCTTGTGGCGCAACAGTTCCTCGTTGACCGAGGCCGGCAGTTCGGCAACAAACTCATTGAAGAAGTTGCCGCTGAAGCGTCGCGGCAGACCGTCAGCCAGGTAGTGCGCCTTGGCGAGGTTCTGCAGTGCGAGTTCACGCAGTCCCTGTTTGCCGTACACGGTCATAAAGACCGTCGCCATCAACGCAATCAGGGCCTGGTTTGTACAGATGTTTGAAGTCGCCTTTTCACGCCGAATATGTTGCTCGCGCGTGGAAAGCGTCAGACAGAAGGCACGCTTCCCGTTCGAATCCTTCGTTTCGCCGACCAGTCGGCCAGGAATCTGGCGGATGAACTTTTCCTTTGTGGCGATGATCCCGGCATACGGACCGCCGTAGCTTGGCGAGATCGCGAACGACTGCAGTTCGCCGGCGACGATATCTGCCTCTTTCGGGGGCTCGAGAATCCCCAGGGCGACAGCTTCGGCGAACGTACTGACCAGCAGCGCACCGTGCGAGTGCGCCGCGTCTGCAATCTTTCCGATCTCCTCGACCACTCCGAAGAAGTTCGGCGACTGGACGATCACCGCTGCCACGTCCTGCCCAAGCTTGCGTTCGAGAGCCTCGAGGTCCACCGCGCCGCTTTCGCGCACGTAGTCGAACTCCTCCACCGGCATCCCCTGA
>DASQEG010000100.1:0-8419 GCA_035633775.1 Bryobacteraceae bacterium | reverse complement strand
AACCGGCCTGTTCTATCTCGTGGCATGGGATGACTACCCGGGCGTCTACTTCGCATGGGATCAGGAGTACGAGGCAGGGAAATGGTATTCGGGCGGCAGCGTACAAGCCGATCTCCCCGCGATCAGCCGTCGCGAAATCCGCACGTGGGGTCCGGAGGCGGGGTACGGTGCGATCCGCGCGCTCGATCCGCAGACAGGAAAACGGGCTTGGGAGTTCCGCATGTCAGATGTCAGCGACGGAGGCATTTTGACCACTGCTTCGAACGTGCTCTTCACTGGAAATCGCGAGGGGCACTTCTATGTGCTCGATGCGCGCGACGGTAAGGTGCTGTGGCGGCGCTACCTCGGCGGGCAGTTCGCGAATTCACCGATCACCTGGTCAGTGGACGGCAAGCAGTACGTCAGCGTGGCCAGCGGCCACTCGCTGTTCACGTTTGGCTTGCGCGAGCCCTGAGAAGGCAACGAAGGGCTATTTGTAGGATCCGGTCAGTTCCTGCTGGACGGCACCGTGCTCCTCCAGGCCGATGTCGTGCACCGGCAGCGTAAAGATGAAGCGCGCGCCCTTGCCGATTTCGCTCTCGACACGGACGGCGCCTCCGTGTGCCCGAACCAGGTGTTTGACGATGGCCAACCCAAGTCCAGTGCCGCCAAGCTCGCGCGAACGGGCTTTGTCGACGCGATAGAAGCGCTCAAACAGACGCGGCTGATCCTCAGCGGGGATGCCGATGCCGCTGTCCTGAACCGAGACCTCGACCATCTCGGGGTCGCCGCCAATCGGAGCCGCTGCCACCCGAATCGTCCCGTCCACTGGTGTGTACTTGATTGCGTTATCGAGCAGGTTGCTCATCACCTGGTGAATTGCTTCGGAGTCGCAGAAGACCTCGGTGGCATCGGGAGCACGTGTGACCGAAAGAATGATCTGCTTCTTTTCTGCGATCGGTCGAATGCTGTCCACGCAGTCGGCGACGAGGTCGTTCAGGTAGTACGAAGCGAACTGGAAGCGAGTTGTTTTTACCTCCAGCCGTGACAACGTCATGAGGTCCGCTGTCAGGCGGCCGAGGCGCTCAGCATTCTGGCGGATGATAGACAGAAAGCGAACATTGTGGCGCGGGTCGTGCAGAGCCCCGTCCAGCAGCGTTTCCGTGTACCCCTGTATGGATGCGAGAGGCGTGCGCAACTCATGCGAGACGTTGATGACGAAGTCTTTTCGGACCCGCTCGAGTTTCTCGAGCTCGGCGTGCTCATGCTGCAGTTGCTCGAACATCTTCTGCAACTTTTCGCCCGTCTCGTTTAGCTGCTCGCCGAGGATGCCGAGTTCGTCGCGACCTGTACGCTTCAGACGCGCCTCGAAATCACCCCGCGCCAGCTTGCCTGCGTATTCGATGATGGAGGCAAGCTTCGACGATACATATCTGGCGAAGAACGCTGCGATGAGTACCGCAGGCATGAATGCAATTGCGACCGCGGCCAGCAGCTGATTTCGGATCTCTCTCACCTGCCGGTCAATGTCACGGAGGGGCACAGCAAGCCGCAGAGCGCCGGCCTCCACAGGGATGGCAACGTACAGGAACTTCATTCCAATCGTGTTCGACGTGCGTGTATCGGAACCGACGGAACCGTGGAAGGCCTGCGCCACCTCCGGACGGCTACCGTGATTCTCCATTTGTGAGGCATCGGCATCTGAGTCGGCCACGACCTTGCCATCCCGGGCAACCAACGTCATGCGGACGCCCGCGGCGCTCGCGATCATGCCGAAGCGGCCGCCCGCAATCGCGGCTTCAAGGCCCGCGGCGGAGAGCATCCTGGCTTTAGCTTCCATGTCATGGGTCAGGCGCTGCACGTAGGTACGCTCGGCCACCTGCGATGCCAGGAAGTCCACAGCGGTCAGGGCTACGATCAGGACGCAGACCACCGCGACGATAAGTTTGATGAAGATTCGTGCAGTCAAGCTTTGGGTGCGGGAGCGACGCTGGGATGCCAAACTCAAGTTTACCAGGCGAACGGCCCCGGAAAAGTGGCTCCGGGGCCGTCGAGATACGACAGGAATCTAACGGAGGTCAGATTCCTGTAGGAAGTTTGCCCACTCTTCGGTCCAGTTCTCGTCGCCGAATGCGCCGATGTAGCTGGCCGACTGATCGAGCGAGTCACTGCCCGCCGGAACCGCCCAGTTGGCACGGAACACCGGAGAACCGGCCATGGGCCGGAAATCCGGGTCGCTGAACTCAAACGGGCGGCGCAGCATTGGATCCGCGGCGAGAAAGTTCCGGCTGGCGTTGGCCGCATACGAGCGAACGCCTGAGTGGATCTGCATATCGGTGTTGTTGGCGGCGGGAGGAGTGGAACCACGACCGTTGTTCCACAGGAGAACGCCGTTGAAGCTGGTGTCACCCGTGGTGAGGTTGTTCAGCGTCGGATCGGTGCCGCCGCCGGGAACCGTGGACGTAACGTTCAGTTCCAGCCCGGTGCTCGCAAAGTTCTGAACGATCATGTTGCCGAACGTACCCACCGCACCACGGCGCAGGAAGATGCCGGGTGAGTTGCTCTCGTCAAGGCCGGCAAGACCACTGCCGATCATCGTGAAGTTCCACATGTGCGTGGCGCCTTTTGGCTCGGCGGCGAAGTTGAACTCTGAGTTGTCGGCTTCAATGCCGCGGTTGCCGCGATCGGGGTTCTGCAGGATGACGACGTTCTGGATCGAACCCCGGTATCCGAGCTGCGTGTCGATGTTGTCATCACCGGCGTACAGCGAAACGAGGTAGCGGGCGTTGTTGCTGCCGCCGAACCACTCGAACGTGTCATCGAAACCATAGCTGGACTGGACGTATTCGGTTGTGGTGCCACGGCCGCAGCCGCCGAAGGTGATGCCGTTCACTTCGTTGTTGGCGGAGAACTCGGCACCGGCAAACTCGACGCGAAGGTAGCGCAGTGTTCCGCAGTTGTGTTCGTCGTTGTCACCGCCGAAGCGGGTGTCTTCACTCTGCGGAAGACCTTCGATGAACTGACGCTCAGCCGGCTTGTTGCCGCGAGCGTTTCCGAGCAGGATGAGCCCGCCCCAGTCACCACGCTTGCGCTGACCGACGGGCAGGGATGAGGTCATGATGATGGGCCGGCTGCGGGTACCACGGGCTTCAAGCCGGCTGGTGCGCGTGATCACCAGCACAGACGGAGGCTGTGAGCCAGGCTGACCTATGATGAACGTTCCGGGCTGAATCGTCAGCACCGCGTTGTTCCGGACGTAGACCACGCCGCTGAGACGGTATCCCTTCGTGTTGACCAGCGTTCGATTGGCCTCGATGTTGCCGCGAATGTCTTCAAACCCGTCAACAACGCCGATCTTGGCGTAGCTGCGCTTCAGCACATTCATGCCCGTGTAGTCGCGCCACTCGACGATGATGGTGTGCATGCCGAGTTCGTTCGGGACCGTAACTGCGCCCCCGAGCAGGCCGCCTGCACCGGCGAGCACCGTCTTGTCTACGTTCTGAGCCTGTGCGATCGTGTAGCCCTGCTCTAGTGTGCGGCCTGTGATGTCGGTTGCTTCCGCGGTACCGTTCGGGAAGAAGCTTCTCGCGCCCGTCTGGTTGTTCACGCGGTAGGCGACCATCGTGTACGGATAATAATCGCCGTTCGTCTTTACCGTCATCCGGAGTGTTAGCTGCTCACCGGGCTGGTACACGTACTTGTCCGTCCAGATCCAGGCCGCCAGCGATGACTCGTACATCAGCGAGCCCGCGGTCAGGCGTTCTGCCTGCGCGCGGTTCAGGGGCTGGAACAGGGTTTGTTGCGTTCCGGCAGCGCCGAGCGAGCCACACAAGGCCAGCGCCGCGGCGCACGCAGACACAAAGGTTCTTTTAATCATTCGTCCTCTTTTTCAAACTGAATCGTCAGCTTTAGAACAGCGAAAAGCTTGTGCCCACGGTGAAGGTGCGGCCCAGCCGGAACCGACGGTGATTGATGTCGGCCTGCGTCCAGCGGTACTCGTTATCGCCGAGGTTCTCGGCAGCAAAACGCAGGCTCCAGCTGCCGTTTTCCCGAATGTCGTACTGATACACAGCGTCGATGAAGGTGTTGCGTTCCTGGTAGATGTCCGGCAGTCCAAAGGTGCCTACGTCGGTGATTCGCCGCGACACTGAGTTCACATAAAAGCGTGCATTGGAGCGCCACTGCGGCCGCCGCCAGTCAGCAATCACGTTGTATATGAAACGTGATTGCCCAACCAGCGGACGATTGGTGGAGGTCAGTACGAGGCCCTCAGCCTCAGGCAACTCGACATTGGAATCGACAAACGTGAAGTTTGTGCCGACGGCAAAGTCGCGTAGCCGCGGGTTGAGCAGGCTGAGGCTTCGCCGGAACTCCAGCTCGATGCCCTGATTGCGTGCGCCATCAGCGTTGAGGAAGCTCTGACGTTTGTCAGCAACGGCCTGAATGCTGGTCTCGATCGGGTCTTTGAAATTCTTGAAGAAGTAGCTGACCGCGATCAGCTGATCGCCGCCTGGGAAGTATTCCCAGCGCGCGTCGAAGTTCTGAATGGTGGCGCGGAGAAGGTTCGGGTTGCCGACGGTATTGAAGCCCCCGACAACGTTCGTGAACTCAAAGGGAGAGAGTTCGCGGAAGTCAGGGCGTGAAAGCGTACGGCTGTAGCCCACGCGAATGTTCTGACGCGGGGTTGCCTGGTAGATCACGTTGATGCCCGGCAGCGGGTCGCGGTTGTTCAGCCGGGCGACCGCCGGATTGGCTCCGGGCACCAGCGGGTCCACGGTCGTGACGGTGATATCAGCATCCTCAAAGCGGATGCCGCCGACGATGCGCCACTTCGGGCCGATAGCCAGATCCAGCATTCCGTAACCGCCATAGACGTCCATAGTGGCGTCGTAACGGTCGGTGCCCCGCGTCACCTCGCGGAGGTTGAATCCGGTCGGTGTGATGCGTTCGTCGGCGAACAGCTGATTGGAGGGCAATGCGAGCTGAGCGAAGGTAATGTCACGTCCGACGTTGAACCGGAAGCGGCGCGCGTTGAAGTTGCGGTCACGCAGAGTGGCGCGGAAACCGAACTTGAACATGCCCGAGAAGTTGCCCTTGTAGAAGGGGGTTCCAATCTCCACCTGCGGCTCATAGATCTTGTCGTTCAAATCGTTGAAGAATCGCAGGCCGGACTCGGGCCGGTTCAGGAAGAGAAACTGCCCGCTGTCATCAAGCCCGCGAACAACTTCCCGCAAGTCCGGCTCGTTCCGCGATGACGTCGAGTAAGTGAACTGCCACCGCAGGATGGAGTTCCGCAGACGGCTGAGCGAGTGCTCACCTTCAACGCTGCTGGACAGGATGCCGCGTTCGATGAACCGCAGTCGTTCAGAGCTGATTGTCGAATCGATCGTACCCGCGTATCCGGTCAGGAACCGCGTTTCCTTGTCAGTGTCCCGCGTCAGGGTGTTGCGGAACACCACCTTGTTCGTCTGGTTCAAGCGCATCGCGATATTGAGAACGCCGCCGAGGCGTGCAGACTCAGCGTTGTCGCGGAAATCCGGGTAGCTGGTGAAGATGACTGGCTGGTTACCGCCCGCGTTCCGCAGGTAGTTCCATTCCTCCTGGTACCGCTGCGGCCGGTTGGTAAACGAGAGGGCGCCCACGATGCCAAAGCGGCCGAAGGTGCCGCCGCCCGTCAACGAGTAGCTCTGCGTTGGACGCATGCTGCCTATGTTCTCCGGCTCCCAGTTGTTTTCGAAGCTGCGGCCGAGGGACTGTACCTCCGACTCACTGAAGCTCCCGGGGAAAATGCGACGCTCGGCCGGAATAGCACTCGGCAGATTGCGCGAGCCGCGATCAAACCCGAACACGTCAGAGCTCCCTCCCCGATGCGAGAGAAAGTTGTCGAACGTGGTCATGGTGTTCAAGCCGGTGCTGATGCTCGCGCGGAACATGTTCTGCGTCGGGAATTCAACGGTGTTCATCTGCACCAGCCCGCCCGCGAACTCACCGGGGAGGTCTGGCGTGTAGGTCTTCAGAATTTTAATGTTGTCGATCAGCGCGGCGGGAAATAGATCGAGCGGCACAACGCGCTTTTCCGGTTCCGTCGTAGGGATCATTGCCATGTTGAGCATCGTCGCGCTGTAACGCTCGCCGAGCCCGCGCACATAAACGAATCCGTTATCTACGATCGAGACACCGGTTGCTTTCTCGACGGCGCCCGCAGCGTCCGATGCTACGCCGCCCCGAAGCTCCTCGGTGCTGATTGAGTCGCTAACGGAGCCTGAGAGCCTGCGCTCGGTGAGTGCTGCTTCGGCGGTGGCCGCAACCGCGCCGATCTTCTCCACCACATCGACGGTCGTCACATTGGCTTTGTTCGCCATGACGGTGCTGGCTTCTGTCGACTGGCCTGCTACCACCACGACCTCGTCAACGGTGGTCTCCGTGTAGTTGTCAGCATTGAAGCGAAGCTTGTACTTGCCCACAGGAATTTCCAGCCGGAACTTGCCATCCGTGTCGCTCACGGCACGTCTGTTGGGCTGACCCTCAACGGTTATCAGTGCCTGGCGCACAGGCTGACCATTGGCAGAATCGAACACACCGCCCACAACTGTTCCTGTCGGAGGAGCCTGTGCCCAAAGCAGGCAAGCATTGCAGACAACTATGAATGCTGTACGAAGTAAGTGCATTTGCAGAAAGTGCTTAGTAGGAGTGTTACTGGATCCAGATCGTCAGCGGGTTACTCGGAATGCCGTTGACGCTAAAGAACACCGGCATCTGACCGGATATAAATCCGCGGTCCGGTACTGTGGCGTTGATCTGGCAGATGCCTGGGAACTGCGGGTGAGCGCCGGCGAACGCAACCGCCGCTTCCACGGAACCGATGAAAACCTTTACTTCTCCAGTGGCGCGCGAAAGCGTCGCCGGTGGAGCGCCGTCCTGAACCACGGGCTGGATGGCGCCGCAGCCGGTCGCATACAGCTGAACAACGTCACCACGGCGCGCGCGCGACCCGGCGCTGTTTGTGCTGAAGTCCTGATTTTGTGCGATTACCTGTTGCGTCTGTGCGTTGCTGGTGGCCAGTGCAGGTCCCCAGTTGTATACCAGAACAGAACCTCGCCCAACTGTTTCAGACCCGGCGACCACGTCAACTGTGTGGCGGCCCGCAGGCGTAGCCACAGGTACAACGAAGTTGATCTGATTGCGGCCGGCGAAGTAGAGCGGCGCATCAACGTTGTTGATGCGAACCCGCACTCCACCAAGTTCGCGCGGCAAAGGGTTGAGTGTGGATGTGCTCGCCCCCGCTTCAGGAACACCAGGGAACGAGCCGTAAGCGGTTGCGATGGACCCGGGTGCCACCGGGAAAGCCGTCGCGGCCGTTGCAGGCTGGCCTGAAGGCGCATAGTTCGAGTAGTTGATCACCGTAACGGCGGTCTGCGCACTGCTCGGGATCACACTAAATACTGCGAGAACGGCTAAAGGCAGCGTTCTCAGGGTCATGCGGGCTCCTTGGAGGTGCTGGTTAGGTACTGCTGATGCAGCAAGTCCAAGGATAAAAACAAGCCGTCAACGCGGTATTACACAAGGGTTAAAGTCTGGTGACAGAAAGTCTGTGGCGCAGGCGCACCGTGACATATGGAGCAAGCCCCGGCGCGAGGCAGCGAATCTCCAGCGCATGTGCCGGGAACGGATGCGGCACGCGGGCAGCGTCCTTTTCCGTCGTCACCAGCGCGTACCCGTTTGCCTGCTCACGGATCGCTGCAAGGTCCGCCTCTGTGAACCAGTGGTGATCCGGAAAGGCGGTGAACCCCCGGACTCGGCAGCCGCAGTCGCTTAGCGTACGCCGAAACGCATCCGGGTTACCCAGCCCACAGAACGCGAAGACTTCTGCCCCGCGGAAGTCATCCAGGCTTGCTCGTGCTCCTGTTTCGAGGCTGCGCCAGCAAGCGGGACGAGTCTCGCTGACGAACATCGGAATGCCCTCCGGCAAGTGCTTTCTGAGCGCCTCAACTGCTCGCCCCTCGGTACGGCTAATGACAATGGCATGACAACGGCGAAGAGACGAGAACGGCTCACGCTGCGAGCCTGCGGGAAACACATGACCTCCGGCCAGCGGGTCAAGGCCGTCCAGCACAACCACGTCGATGTCGCGCCCAAGTCGCGCGTGCTGAAAGCCGTCGTCCATGACGAACACGTCTGGGCTGAACTCCTGTTCAGCGGCGAGGGCAGCGCGAAACCGGTCAGCGCCGATGGCTACGTGTGCTATCCCGTCCTGCAGGACCGTCTGCGCCTCATCGCCCGTCGTCTCGACGTCGGCACTGGAGCCGGCTCGCAACAGCGTCACAGGACTGTTGCTGCGACGGCCGTAGCCGCGCGTCAGAACGGCGGGCTGGTAACCTGCGGCTTTGAGTTCCGCCACAAGCTGACGTACCACTGGTGTCTTGCCGGACCCTCCCATGGC
>DASQEG010000099.1:0-1996 GCA_035633775.1 Bryobacteraceae bacterium | reverse complement strand
GCCGTTATGGCGTTCGTACCCGTAATGAACGTATTCGTCTGTGGCCGGTTCGTTCGCCCCCAGCCCAGCGACCCTACCAGAGCCGGATCGAGCGATGGAACCGCCGGACCACTGGCGCTGGCCTGCGGGCCTGCAGCTGGTATGGAGGTGCCTGATGTAAGTCCAAGTACCTGATCCTGCTGGCTTCCGGTTCCGCTGCCGGCCGTTCCTGAGATGCCCTGTGCCTGCCCTCCTCCTCCGGTGCCCGCCGGACCTTCACGGATGGCTGACGGAACACCTCGTACGATGCCCCCGGCGCGGGCCCGCAGCAAGTCGGCTTCGGCGATGAATGGAGTCGTCCGCTGGTACTCGATATCAAGGTTGTTCTCGATTGCCAGCAGGACGGCATCTCGGAGCGACAGGTACAAATTCCCCGCTCTGATGAGCGTGTCCAGCCGGCCAGAATCCGCGAACCGAATGCCTGGCACTGGACGCGACCTGTATCGCGAGAGGGTGCCACCATCAAGCCCGGGTTCGATCCCGGCCGGCATTCGTTCTCCTCTGGTTGTTTGCGCAGCGCCGATACCCGGCGCGAGGCTGGCGCATACAAGAGTTGCCACCCACTGGCGTAATAGCTTCATATCTCGTTACTGGTGAAAGCCCCAATGAGGGCGCAACGCGGCCTGAAAGGGCACATGGTCTTGCTGTATGACCCGCGGCAACACGGAAGATTACGCCCGAGACTGTGCCGTCGGGTAACACACAATTGCAGGAGGACGTCGATTCATTGTGGACAGTACATCGCGGCGAGGCGGTTGGTTGGCGGTCCTGCTCTGCCTGACGCTCATTGTTGTATCCGCATGCTCCTCAGGTGAGGCGGCCGGAGGCCGCAGCGGTGCGGGTGCAGAAAAGGGCAAAGGAGGTCGTGGCGCCGCAGTCGTCCCGGTGGTCGTGGCAAACGTGGAGCGAAGGCAGGTTCCGCTCGAGGTCCGCGCGATCGGAAACGTCGAGGCCTGGTCGTCGGTCGCCGTGAGGCCGCGAGTTGGGGGTCCCATCACGAAGGTTCATTTCGAGGAAGGTGCGGACGTTAAAGCAGGTCAGGTCCTGTTCACAATCGATCCCAGAGATTATGAGCAGGCGGTCCGTGAGGCGGAAGCTGTGGTGGCCACGCAGAAAGCCACTGTAGGGCAGGGCGAGGCGAATTATAGACGCGACGTTGCTCAGGTCGCCAATGCGCGATCTCAGGCCCAGCGTTACGGTGAACTCGCAACCAAGGGCATCGTCTCGCGACAGGAGAACGAACAGTTGCAGACGCAGGCGACGGCGGCCGAGAGCGCTCTCGCTTCGTCCAAAGCAGCAATTGAGAGCGCTCGGGCAGCCGTTCAGGGTGCGGAGGCGAAGCTCGCGGACGCCCGGCTGCAGCTGAGCTACGCAACTCTTCGGGCGCCGATCTCTGGGCGCACCGGTTCCATTGCGTACAAGACCGGGGACCTGATCACCCCGAACATAGACCCACCGATGGTAGTTATCAATCAAATCAGCCCGGTGTACGTGACGTTCTCCGTTGCGGAGCAGGATTTGAGCCAGTTGCGGCGGTACGCCAATCGCGGCAAGCTCGTCGTAGCGGCGACTCCGCAGGACGGCACGGGAACTTTCGAAGGTGTTCTGGACTTTCTCGACAATCAGATCGATGCCGGCACCGGCACAATCCTTCTGAAGGCCAGGTTCGCAAATCGAGAGCGCCAGCTTTGGCCCGGTCAGTTTGTGACCGCAGCCGTCCGGCTCGCGCTTCCGGAAGAGACTGTCGTGCCCGTGGCCGCACTCCGTAACGCGCAGGCAGGTCAGTACGTGTTTGTCGTCCGCCCTGATATGACGGCAGAACAGCGCAAGGTCGAGTCGGGGCGGTCACAGGAGAACCTCGCGGTCATCGCTCAGGGTCTTAAACCGGGCGAGCGAGTGGTTGTCGAAGGTCAGCTGCGATTACGGCCGAACAGCAAAGTTCGGATCGCCGAAAGAG
>DASQEG010000098.1:0-2796 GCA_035633775.1 Bryobacteraceae bacterium | reverse complement strand
CTGCGACGTTTGAGGCAGCAGGATGCGGGCTGAACACAGCCGTGTTGCCCGCTGCAATGATATTGATCGCGTTGCCCGACATCGTGGGCACCGAATGCGTCGCGGGAAGCACCATGCCGATCACGCCCCATGGCGCGCGCTCTATGATGCAAAGGCCGCTCGTGTCACTGCGCGCCGTGATGCGCATCGATTCTTCGCCGACCACGTTCTTGATGGCTTCGAGCTTGGCGATCTTGTGGTCAAGGCGCCCGATACCGGTCTCAGCCAGTTCCATCCGGCCCAATTCGTCCTTGCGCTCGGCACAGATCCGGCGAATCGCGGCAATCATGCGGCCGCGTTCTTCCAGACTCAGCCGCGCTACCTTCTTCTGTGCCTCGCCAGCTGCGTTGACGGCTTCGTCAACGGTAGGAAACACGCCGTCGCCCAACGGTGCACGCTTCGGCTGATTGGCCTGTGGTGCAGGCTGAGGCCTGGCCGGTGTTGCCGCTCCGCCGCCGCCGTTGCCGACAAGATGGATCTGAAGACGCGCGATGACTTCTTTCGCGATCTCATTTACAAGCTGTTCCCGATTCTGCATTACGGTTTCTCCAGCCGCTGGCCTTCTACTTCAACGCTATCTACAATGCCGACGATGACAGCATCCACGGGTGCATCCTTCGTTGCCGGGGTAAGCCGAGCCGAACTGCCCTGCGTGAACAGGACGCACTCACCGATACCGGCGCCGACACTATCCACGGCAACAATGGAGCTGCCTGAAGGCGTCAGAGCAAGGTCGCGAGTGATATATGGCTGCACCAGCAGCAGCTTCATCCCCTGAAACTTCTCGTTCTTCTGCGTGGCAACGACGTTGCCGATCACCCTGGCAAGGAACATGGCGTCCGCCCTAGGGGAGAACTCCGTTCACCTCGTCGTGCGGACGCGGAATCACGTGCACGCTGATTACTTTCCCTCCGATGGCACGCGCGGCCGACGCACCCGCATCCACCGCCGCGCGAACGGCAGCGACGTCACCCATAACGAAGGACGTGCACAGCGCACTGCCAATCTTTTTCCAGCCGCGAAACTCGACGTTGGCTGCCTTCAGCATGGCGTCGGTTCCGTGCACCAGAGCCACCAGGCCCTGAGTCTCAAGCATTCCGATTGCTCTCTGCATCGATCTCTCCTTGTGCCTACCGCAGCATTCCTTCAACGAGCCCTTCGTGCGGACGCGGGATCACGTGCGACGAGACAAGCTCGCCTACGCTGCGCGCCGCCGCTGCACCTGCATCGACCGCTGCGCGAACGCTGCCGACATCGCCGCGAACGACGGTGGTCACAAACCCGCCGCCGATCTGCATGGTCCGCACCAGTTCCACGTTGGCTGCCTTGAGCATCGCGTCGCTGGCTTCAATCAGGCCCGTCAGGCCCTTGGTTTCGATCAGTCCGATTGCCTGGTTCATCTCTGTGCTCCCTTACTCGGCGCCGCCGCCTGCCTTGGGCTTCTGCAAGAAGATTGTGAGGTCGTCGTGGGGACGAGGGATCACCTGCACTGCCACTACGTCTCCTACGCGCGCAGCTGCTTCCGCTCCCGAATCCGTTGCAGCCTTAACGGCTGCCACGTCGCCTTCGACGAAGGCCGTCACCAGCCCGGAGCCGACCGGCTCCCAGCGAATGAAGCTGACATTGGCCGACTTGAGCATGGCGTCCACTGCCTCGAACAGTGCCACCAGACCCTTTGTCTCCACCATTCCGAGCGCTTGTGTCATAGAATTCTTTTCCTTCCTCCGTTACCTGAACAGTTCGAACTCGCGCGCCAGATGGAGGCCGCACGCATTCGCCTCATCGGTGTCCATATGCACATTCAGCCGCGACTTCGGGTCAATGCGTACATGAACTTTGTTGAATGTCACTCCGGCGTCGCCGCCTATGCGGAGCTTCATCATGTCCCCCTGCTTCACGCCGTAGTGGCGCGCCTCGTCCGGGTTCATGTGGACGTGAATGGCCGCGCGAATCAGGCCCTTGTTCAGCTGAACGCTGCCTTTCGGACCCATGACCAGCGCTCCGGGCGTGCCCTCGATGTTGCCTGAGAGCCGCACCGGAATGTCGTCGAAGCCAAGGCCAATGGCGTCGGTGAACGCAAGCTCAATCTGAGATTCCTTGCGCATGGGTCCAAGAATGCGAAGGTTGGAAATCAGGCGGCTGCGAGGACCGATGAGCGTCACCGTTTCCTTCGCCGCAAAATTTCCTTCCTGATAAAGGGGCCGGTCAGGCGTCAGTTCGTGTCCAGGACCATAAAGGACGTCCAGATCCTCGCGGCTGACGTGCATGTGCCGCGCCGACGCATGCACCGCGAGAGCCGGCCTGCCGTTACCGGCATTGCCGTTCTGGCCTCCTAGCTTGGCCATCACCACGTCGCGAACGATGCTTTCGACGATGTGGCGGTCGATCGTATTAGCGGGCAAGACCTGCCTCCTGAATCGCTTGTTCGGTCGCGCGGGCGACGATTCTCTCCTCGTCGGCCGGGACAATGTGGATTTGCGCCGCGGAACCCTCGGCTGAGATACGGCCAGCGCCGCGCGCACCCTGGTTGGCCTCAGCATCCAGCACCAGCCCGAACGGCTCCAGCCCCTGACACACGGCGGCGCGAACAGCGGCGCTGTTCTCGCCAATGCCGCCGGAAAAGGTGAGGACGTCGACACCGCCCAGTTCGATCAGAAACGCACCGAGGTAGCGTCGGATTGCTCGCAGCAGGACATCAAGGGCCAGTTGGCCCCGACCGTTGCCGGCGGCGATGCCGGCCTCCAGATCGCGATCGTC
>DASQEG010000097.1:0-18032 GCA_035633775.1 Bryobacteraceae bacterium | reverse complement strand
CCGGGACGGGTTACAACCCGGGGTGCTTCAGCGAGATACTCAAAGACGCGTTGAGACGCACCGGCGGCCTGCTGAAAGATGCTGTGAATGCCGGCGAGTCGCTTCACGGGCTCATACAGCATCAGCAACGCGATAACAAATGCAGTGAACTCACCCGCTGTGAGTTCGCCGGCCTTGATCTGCGTCCGCGCGTAGGTTAGCAGCGCGACGATCGTCAGCGCTCCGCAGAATTCAATGAGCGGGGATGCGATGGCCTGCTGCGTTACATAGCGCAGCGTTGCATTGCGCAGACGTACACTTGCGGCGCGAAACCTCGATGACTCGTGCTGCTCGTTCCCGAATGCCTTCACAATGTGCTGCCCCGTGATGGTCTCCTGCAGGCGTTCGTTCAGTTCGGCCGCATGGTCCTGCGCGCGTCGTGTCGTATTTCGGATCCGCCGTCCCAGGCGGATCGTGGGCACCAGAACGATCGGCAGCACGGTCAGGCTGACCAGCGCCAGTTTCCAGTCCCTCTGAAGCACGATATAAAGCAGAGCAGTGACGGCAAACGTCTGCCGGAGCCAGTCAGCGAGCATGCTCGAAGTAGCGACCTGAATCTTGTCGATGTCACTCATGACCGAGGACATGATTCCGCCGCTCGTACGGTTCTCGAAGAAGGCAGCGTCGTGGCGCAGCAGCTTGTCGAAGACGCTCTGGCGGATGTCGGCGACTGCGCTGAGACCGACACGATTGATCAGGTAATTGCCGAAGTAATCGGAGAGCCCGCGTACGAGGAAGACCAGGAGAATGACAAATGCGACGAGGCTCCAAACGTTGTGAAAGAAGTCAGGCGCAAGCCCATCCAGGTAGAAGGGCTCGCCCGTAATCGGGATGCGAAACAGCTCGATTCGGCCTTCGGGCGAAGAAGGGTTGAGCACGCGGTCGAAGATGGGGACGATCAGTGCCGCCGTGAGCCCGTGTGCGGCACCCGCTATGGCCATCAGCAGGACAGATATAAGGAGAGGGAACCAGTAAGGCCGAACGTAGCGGAGGATGCGTCCGAGTTCGATCACTGCGTCACCCGACGGCAGTCACATGCTGCAAGGACATCTTCGAGCGCGATACGGGTGATGTCCTCTTTGTTCTGCAGTACGCGGCTTTGTGTCCTCCACGGCGCCCAGACGGTTGCGTTGGACGGCCCGAACAGCGCCACAACCGGCACCCCGAAAGCTGCAGCCATGTGTGCCGGCCCGCTGTCGTTGCCTACAAACAATGCTGCGCGGGAGAGCAAGGCTTTGATCCGCTCAAGAGGCAATCCCGTTAGAGTGCGATGCTCGGCAAAGGACGAGAGGTCCTCGCCGGGGCCGGCAATGAAGACCGGTTCAAGACCGCCGTCTCGCGAAAGGTGCCGTGCGACAGCGAGGAAGCCTTCCGCCCGCCAGGTCTTTGCCGGTGTCGCTGCTACCGGATGCAGGACGGCGTACGGCGACCTGATCTCCGGAAGCAATGCTGCATCGGCAAAAAGGGAGGCTCTGGGAATCTCGCATCGCGGAGCCCCGAGGTGGAAAAACGCCGACGCGATGTGCTCAGCCGTATGGACCACGCGCTCTGTTCCGAACACCTCCTGAGCTCGTGGCAGCCGTACGTTGAATGCCGACGAGTAGCGAAAGTGCTGAAAACCTGCCCGGAAACGAGCGCCTGATGCGCCGGTCAGGACGAGGCTGCGGGTTCCTCCATGAAGATTGAGGCAAAGGTGGGGGCGGAACGCACGAAGCAATGCCGGGGATGGCGGCAGGATTCGTTCGATGTCCGGATTTCCCGTAAACACCGGCGCGAACCGCTCCTCAACAACAACAGCGATCCGCAGATCCGGTCGGGCCTGTTTCAAGATACTCAGGGCGGGCGTGGTGAGGACGCAGTCACCCAATGAGCGAAGCCGAATGACGGCTGCTGCGGCGGACGACGGCAGATCCCCGAGCAAGCTCATCAAGACCTGCCGCTATTCTTCGATCCGCGCCTCATCAATCAGCATGACGGGGATGTCGTCGCGAATGGGATAGACGCGCCGGCACTGGGTGCACTTCAGTCCTGAACCATCGTTCTTCATCTCGAGTGTGGCTTTGTCGAGAGGGCAAACAAGTATCTCGAGGAGTTCCTTGCTGATCGCCATGAGTTCACTGCAAGTGTAACAATCGTACGTATGCCAATGCAGCGGAGAGCCTTTCTCGGCGCGGCAGCAGCCGCGGCCGCGACAGCGGGAGACGAGGTGCGTTTCTCGCGCAAAATCCGGGTTGGCATTCTCGGTCTCGATGGTCACGTTAGCGAGATCACCGGCCCACTGCCGCGCTTGCCGGAGGTGGAGATCGCGGCCGTTTCCGATCCCAGTTCCCCGGCCCTGGCACGGCTCGCGAAGAATCCCCGGGTTGCCGCCGCCACGCAGTACGCAGATTACAAGGACATGCTGGAGCGCGAGAAGCTCGACGTAGTCGCTGTGTGCAATAACAACGGCGACCGGGCGGAAGCTGTGCTGGCTTGTCTTGCGCGAGGACTGAACGTCGTGGCGGAAAAGCCGCTTGCCATCAGGCGTGCGGATTACCTCAAGATTCGCAAAGCAGTGGAAGCGTCGAAGCTGTCGTTCGGGCATCTATTGCCGATGCGGTACGACCCTCCGTATCTTGCGTTGAAGGCGATCGTCGAGTCCGGCGAACTCGGGGACATCGTTCAGATCTCGAGCCAGAAGAGCTACAAGGCATCCGGCAGTCCTGAGTGGCGGCGTAACCGGGCAACCTACGGAAGTTCCATCCTGTGGATCGGCATTCACATGATCGATCTGATGCGCTGGTCGTCCGGACGCGAGATGATCGATGCTTCCAGTTGGCAGCGTCGCGTCGGAATGCCTGAGCTCAAGGACCAGGAGAACGTAACTGCCTCCGTTTTTCAGCTGGACAACGGCGGACTGGCGATCCTGCGGATGGACTATCTGCGACCGGACAATGCGCCGAGCCATGGTGACGACCGGCTCCGATTAGGTGGCACGAAAGGGGTTGCCGAGTACATGGCGGCCACGGGCGTAACCGTCGTGTCCGCAGGGAGCAAGCAGCGCACCGTCACGGAGCTTCCGCCCGCAGGGTCGCTGTTCGTTGACTATCTGCGCGCCACTTACTCGGGCGCGAAGCCAAGCATCACCCTCGACGACATCTGGAAAGCGAACGAAGTGACCTTCGCGGCGCATGAGGCAGCTGAGAAGGGATCCACCGTTAAGGTGTAGGCTGCGTCGGATGACGCCTGGGCTTCGCTAAGGTTTCTTAGCCGAATGCCGATATATCTCCTGACGCGATGCGCGCAGCTATGCACATTGAAGGAGAAGAACCGAAGGGGTACGTCCCGGGACTCAGTCTCGGACTGACTCGCCACAAACTGCGAGCACTTATCCCCCGGCTGCCAGCGTTCCCCTCATCAGCCGGGCAGGTTGTCCGTGCTGCTTCGTCCGGCTGCATACCTTCAGAAAAGCTCGTCCGACTCGCAGCTTCGGACCCCGTGCTGGCCGGGAGCTTCATCGCCGCGGCCAACTCAGGGTCAAGCTCGTGGGGTGGGACCGTCGGCACGGTGCAGAAAGCCGCGATGTATCTGGGGGAAGTGAAAGGTACTCAGGTACTGCTGCGGGTTGCGCTGCAGCCGGTGCTCTCGGTGATCGGGCACTCGCGCCTGTGGGAGCATTCCCTGGAGGCGGCCAATGTAGCACTCCGCCTCGCTGCGAACTCGACTCAGTTTGCCGAGCCGGATGCCTATGTCCTGGGGCTGCTGCATGACATCGGCGAGCTTCTGTTTAGACTGGCGCCTGCCGAGGCAGCGGCAGGAGTGGAGACGCTGGTGAGCAGGGGCCTTTCGCGCCCGGAGGCCGAGGCCACGGTCTACGGTGCTTCGCATGCACAGGCAGGAAGTGACATCCTGCAGCACTGGGGACTACCCGACGAGTACCGGACCGCAGTGGAGTTCCACCACAATCCGGAAGCAACGGACAGCGCGGGTGCGGCTCTTCTGTACCTTTGCGAGCAGTGGACGGACCCAGCCGATGACCCCTGCAGTGACGACCGTTTGGAAAAGGCAAGGGTCCGGCTACATCTGCCGGACCTCGCCGCTGGAATGTCGGCAACGCCGATGCGTTAGAAATCGATGCGGCCGCTGATCTGCACCTGACGGTTGCCGGACACGGAGGTCACGTAGCCGAAGTTCGGATTGTTGATGTCCCCGCTGATGCCGCCCAACGTATGCCGGTTGAACAGATTCAGCAGTTCTCCCCGGAGCTGGAACCGCACTTGTTCGGTGATCTGGTGTGACTTTGTGAGCGTCAAATTCTCCGTGGTCGTGCCGAAACCGCGGACGTTGCTGTACCGCTTGGCTCCGGTTCCGAGCGTCAGTGGAGCCGGCGCCGAGAACATCTCGCGATTCAGATACAGGTTGCTCGGTGAACGCGAGGTGGAGAGCTCGAACACGCCCTCCTGGAAGCCCGGATCCTTCAGTTCGCCCGCCGCGACGTTCGGACGGTTCGTGGCTCCATTCCAGCCGCCCTGGAGGGCGGTGGGAGCGCTGAACTGAATGGGTACTCCACTGTAGTAGTTCACAATTCCAGCCGCCGACCAGCCGCCGAACAACTTGTTCATCCATCCGCGATCACGCGCAAACGGCAAATCGTAGCTGACGTAGGCCTTGAACATATGCGGCGTGTCGTACTCGGTGACTGTCTTCTCCAACTGCAGGTTGTAGTAATCAAGCGGACCGTCGTTGTCGCCGATCAGCGAGCTGTCTACGTTGGACAAATTCTTCGACCAGACGTAGTTCGAGTAGATCGTAAGTCCGTTCGCCATCTCGCGATTGAGCGTCACCTGAAGTGAGTGATATGTAGAGAAGCCGACGGGCGCTCCGTAATTCTGCACCGTGTTGTTTCCCTGGACCTGGGGATAGGGGCGGAGCGCCGCTCCGATGTTGCCCTGGAACCCGGGATAGGGATAGCGGATGCCGTTTGCAATCGCGTCCTGCTCGTTCCGAATCGGTGTGTTCAGCCGGGTTCCATACTGCTCCAGTGCGGATACGGGGAGCTGGTTGATACGTACGAGGTCACCATTGCGCAGCCGTGTCCCCTTGTTCGCCACGTAGCCGAGGTCAACGACGAAGCGGCCCGGGAGCTCACGCTGCAGGTTGAAATTCCAGTTCTGAATGTAAGGAGTCAGGCCGTAATTCGGGTCGATCATGCCGGGCCGCTGAAGGTTGCCCCATGACTGGTTGAACTCGGCGGGAATGAAGCGATCGTTCGGAAACCCCTGGTCCCAGTTGAAGATTCCATTCCAGGGGGCTACGGGATCAGCAGCAAGTGCGTACGTGCCGCCCCACGCCACGCTCGACGGTTTGCCGAGCGGAACGGCGTTATAGCCATTCGGCGAGTCACCCTCGTACATAATTCCGTAGGCGCCGCGAGCCGTCCAGCGCTCGCCGACGCGCCATGCGAATCCGATGCGGGGGCCGAAGTCTTTCCAGCTGGTCTTGCCAAAGTAACGTCGTCCTGTGCACACATTGCAGTCGCCTGCGAACTCGTATGCACCGGGCAGGCCGCTGGCAGGATCGATCTTATCCGCGTTCCAGCTCGAGAGGCGGTCCGCCACCTCATAAACGGGCGGCTGTAACTCCCAGCGCAGTCCGAGGTTGAGGGTCAGCGTGCTCGATACCTTGAAGTCGTCCTGAATGAACCCCGCATAGTAGTTCCGTCGTCCACCGAGGCCCACCGGATCGCTCCATGCCGCGTTGTCGACGATGCCGAGCAGGTAGCTCGCGAATGCGTATCCCGTGGATACACCCGCGAAGCTTTCTCCCGGAATTGCTGTGCCCCGGGCAGCGAACGTGAAGCGACCGGTCGGAGTCTGAGTCCGGTTCTGCTGGTTGTGCCGAATATCAACGCCCATCTTCAGGAAGTGCCGGCCCAGTGAGAAGCTGACGGTATCGAGGACTCCCCAGCCGTTATCAGCACGGAAGCTGTAGTTCATGAAACCTGGTTGCTCGGTTGCGACGATCGGACCGCCTCCCCACTGGACGTCTGGATAGCCGTAGCTGGACAAGCCCTTGATACCAAGAACCTCGGCGCCATTCGTTTCCGCTTCGAGCACCTTCTCCGGGTTTCCCCGGCGGTTGTAAGACAGAGTCAAAGTATTCAGCAGGCGCGCCGTCGCGGTCCAATCGTGGTTGAAACGCGCAAACCACCCGTAGTCCGGCCGCCTCCGCGTCTTGGCTAGCGGGCCTCCATACAACTCGTTCGTATCCCAGAGCCCGCCCGCATCGAGAATCAGCCTCGGCGCGTACTTATTGTTATAAGAACCCGAGAAGCGGTGACGCTCGCTCAGGATGTGATCTACCTTGGCCGAGCGCTGATAGTGATCGATCTCCGGGTTCCCGGAGATCGGGAACACCATGTTGTTCTGCAGCGGGATTTGACCATTTGCATCACGGATCGTGGGCAGGTAATGCTTCACCGCGATCGCGTTCAGGCGCTGCGAAACCTCGCTAAATCGTGACTTGGGAATGATGTTGCCAGGAAACATATCCGCGACCCAGCGGTTGCCGACCTGCCGAATTGTCTGCGGATCGTAGATCGCCCCGCGATACACGGGCCTGCCGAGCGCGTCCGTCTGCGGCAGGGCCGGGCCGAGCAAGCGACTGAAGTCCCCCTCATAGAAGTCAGGAATCGGTGCTGTGCGATTCGGAGCGCTGAAGCCGTAGTTGCGTTCCGTGTACTGCTCATACGAAGTGAAGAAGAATGTCCGATTGCGGCCGTCATAGACCTTCGGAATGTAGACCGGACCACCGAAGCTCAGTGCCCAGTTGCGTTTTCGGTCCTGCGGGCGGGCCACGCCACGAGCATTGTTGGCGAACGTGTTTGCATTCAGCGCTTCGTTACGCAGGCCGAAGTATGCGGAGCCATGCACCTGGTTCGTCCCCGACTTCATGACATAGTTGAAGACACCGGCCTGCGTGCGCCCGTACTCCGCGGTCATGCCGCTCGTCTGGAAACGAACCTCCTGCAGGGCTTCGACGGAAACTGCCATAGGCGCGAAGTCACCACCCTGGTTTACGGTCACGGAGGCACCATCGACGAGCGTTTCCTTCGAGAAGGATGTGGACCCGTTGATATGGCTCTCGAACGTACCGCCTGACACACCCGGCGTAATCATGTAGGCGAAGGACTCGGCCTGCCGTCCGCCTGAAAAACTAAGCGGCAGATTCGTAAGCGATGACGACGTCAGCGACGTACTGATCTGCGGCGTATCCGTCTGCAGCCTCGGAACCTCGGCGGTCACCTGGACTGATTCTGTAGCGGAGCCGATCTCGAGCTGCACGTCGAGGCGGAGCACCTGCGTCACGCCAAGCTCAACGTCCTCGCGAACACTGCGCTTGAATCCTGCAGCTTCGACGGTCATTCTGTACTGGCCAATGGGGAGGTTTGGACGTGAGAACTGTCCGTTTTCGTTCGAGGTTGCAGTAGAGACACCTTGCGTACCTGTATGTGTCAGGGTGATGGTTGCTGCGGGAACGACCGCACCCGCCGGATCTGTGACAGTGCCGGTGATGGTTCCACGGTCCAGCTGGGCGTGCATAGTTGACGCCGCAACAAATAAAAGACAAATAATTGTGCGCAGTTGCGAGAACCTAAGGGGTTCTCGGTAGTATATCGAACCGTGGGGACCCTACCGGAGTTCTGACAGGAAGCTCTGTCCGTGCGACAACGTCTGCCCGAAGACCTCGGCCACGGTGGCACCGATGTCAGCGAGAGAGGCACGTGTTCCGAGGTCGGCTCCTCCCGTCATGCCGGGCCCGAACGCGAGCAAAGGTGTGTACTCGCGACTGTGATCCGTGCTCGAGGTGGTTGGATCGCAGCCATGATCGGCGCAGAATACCGCAAGATCGCCCGGCTGGAGCGAGGCTCGCAGCCGCGGCACCCATCCATCGACTTCTTCAAGTGCGCGGCCATACCCGTCGACGTCGTTGCGATGACCATAGAGCGAGTCGAAATCAACGAGGTTCACCCAGATGAGCCCTGAGCGGTGGTCCTCCAGTGCAGCGAGGGTCTGGTGCATACCGTCTGCATTGCTCTTTGTTTTTAGGCTGCTGGTGATCCCACGTCCGAGGAACACGTCACTGATCTTGCCCACGGAGTGCACGGGAATCGCTGCGGCAGCGATCCGATCGAGCAGCATGCCTTCAGGCGGCGGAACGGCGTAGTCGTGCCGATTCGCCGTACGCCGAAATGCTCCCGGTTCTCCGGTGAACGGCCGGGCGATGACGCGACCGACCTCGTTTTGACCTGTAAGCAGACCACGAGCAATCTCGCAGATCCGGTACTGCTCATCGATAGGGATGACCGACTCGTGCGCAGCGATCTGGAAGACGCTGTCCGCCGAGGTGTACACGATCGGCGAACCGGTTTTCACGTGTTCTTCGCCGAGCTCGCGAATTATGTCGGTCCCGGAAGCAGGGTAGTTGCCAAGGGTGGAGCGGCCGATCCGTTCCTCGAAGGCTTCGATGAGATCACGGGGAAATCCCGACGGATAGGTCGGAAACGGCTTTGGCAGGTGAATGCCGGCCATCTCCCAGTGCCCCGTTGTAGTGTCCTTGCCCGGGGAAGCCAGCGTGCACTTTCCGAAGCATGCCTGAGGAGCTTCGGCCGGCGGTACTCCCGTGATCGGTGCAATGTTGCCAAGACCGAGCCGCCCGAGGTTGGGAAGATGCAAAGGCCTCGCTTTTGCAAGATTACCCAGCGTGTTGCTGCCCGCGTCGCCGTACTCGGCGGCATCGGGCATCTCGCCGACGCCGACACTGTCGAGCACGATGAGCACGACACGGCGAAACCGGCTCACTTCGGCTCGCTGAGAGCTTCCGAAATGATCCCGGTTAGCTGATCGACAAACCTCTCAGGAACAAAACCATTCATCCTGCTGATGATCTGACCCCGCTTACCGATAACCACGGTAGTCGGAATGGACGACACGCGGAGCAGCTGGCTGAGTCCATCCTCAAGGTATCCGCCCTTTTTCCATCCCGCCTTCTCAAGGAACGGCTTCACCACGGACGGGTCCTCATCCGTGTTGACCGCGAGAAAGACCACGTCGTCCCTCTTCTGGAACTTCGCGGCAACCTGCTCATAGAGGGGATGCTGGATGCGGCAGGGGCCGCACCAGGTGGCCCAGAAGTCAAGTACAACTACCTTGCCGCGAAGTTTGGCCAGGTGCAGCGGCGAGCCCTCTACAGCCGACAACGTGAACTCCATGGGATCCTCTACATCGGCATTCGGGTCGCGCTCCTTCGCTTTAGCACGAAGCTTCGCATGCTCGGTGGCCATTCGGTCCCACGCTTCAAGAACCAGATCTCCCAGCCCGGCTTCGGATCCCTTCTCACGCTTGTACAACTCAGCCATACGGCTCCGGAGAGCCGCTCGATCTTCAGCGCTGCCCCGCATCTCGGCCGAGGCGAAGGCGAGGGCGTACCAGCGGACCGCGTCCAGCGGCTTACCGGCCTTTTCTTCCAGACGCGCGATTTCCCGTGCAGCACCGCCGCCCGGATATGCTGCGAAGCTCTTCCGCGCGAGTTCCAGCGCCGCTGAGGCGTTCTCCGTCACCGCCGCCGCGCGAGCCTGAAGCAGAAGTGCGCGGCCGAGAGCCCTTTCGAGCTCCTCCAGCATGCGCGCCCGATTGCGTTTGGAACTGGGACCCTGACGCTCCAGCGCACGCAGGATCGCTTCGAACTTCTTCGCGTAGTCGAGGGCTTTCCTGGCCGCCTCACCATCCGGCTGCTCCAGCAGGATCCCTGCGACTTTCTCAAGAATCTGCGGCTGGTCAGGGTCGCGCGAGAGCACTCGCTGGCCATATTCGAGGATACGGGCGCGGTCGTCTGCCTCGATCGCCGATTTGACCAGGGTTCGCTCCAGTGCCGCGCGTTCCGGAGACTGGGGGAACTTCTGCAAATGCCGGTCAAGTACGCGAACGATTTCCGAGGCGCTGTTTGAGGTCTCGGCCAGAGCCTTTTCGAGCGCTTGCTGCTCCCCCGCGGACATTCCATCGGCAGCCAAAAGGCGGAAGGCACACATCAGCCCCGCTGCAACCAGATACTTCATGCTTACTCCGCCGCGGCTTTCGGTTTGGGATTGCGAATGAACTCCGCAAGGCTCGCGGCACGCTCACGCGCCATATGCAGATAGCCGTCGTTCTTTGCCACGCGATCAAGCAGAGGAAGGAACCGTTCGACGCCGACGATGCGCTTGCGATCCCATGCCTGCTCGAACTGGAGCAGGCTCTTATTGACGCCCAAGCGGTCGAAACGCACACTTCGCTCGAGGATAAAAAGCAACTGCTGTGTCTCGGTGATGCGCTCAAATGCGTCGTGCAGCAGACGCGCGTTCTCGTCCAGCGAAAAGTTGAACTTCACCTCTTGCTTCTCAGAACCATGCTCGTAACGAAACGTCTTGGCCCCCATATTGGCGACCTTCAAGCCCGATTCCAGCTGCTTGCGAAATCGATCCAGCTTGTCGGTAAGGGCGAAGATCTCATCCGTTTCGGCCTGAGGCAGCTTGAAGGCAACCGGATCAGGATCGTCCGGAGCTTCTTTGTAGACGGCCTCGCCGGTTCGGTGGACTTGCACGCTCACGAACGCCGGAACGCTGCCCGGGAAATGCTTGGAGTAGAAGACCGACGGACCTTCAGCGGCAGCCGCTATAGCAACAACAAGGATCAACGGAAGCAGTTTCATTGGCCCTGCACCGCTCCCATCCGTTGTTCGGCACAGATCCGCGTGGCGTGGCAAATGGCTACTGCGAGTGCATCCGAGGCGTCCTCGGGCAAGTCTGTCTGGAGTCCCAGCAGCGAACGAACCATCAGCTGTACCTGGTTCTTCTCGGCGCGTCCGTAGCCAACCACACTGTTTTTAACCTCCATCGGCGAGTACTCGCCAACAGGCATCCCCGCTTCAGCTGCGGTTAAGAGCGCTACACCGCGGACGTGCGCGAGCTTCAACGCGCTTCTTGCGTTCACAGAGTAGAACACCTCCTCCACGGCAACAGCGTCAGGCCGGTGAGCCTGGTAGACGGTGCGAAGTTCGGCTGCAATCGAGCTGAGGCGCGCAGGAAGATGGTCTCTGGCAGTCGTGCGGATCACTCCGGAGGCAATCATTCGATGCGCCACTCCGTCGCTGTCTATGACGCCGAAGCCGGTACGTTCGGTTCCGCAGTCGATGCCGAGCACTCGCATGTCGGGCGGCTCCAAACCCGCCGCTAGGCGAGCGCTTCGAGTTCTTTCTCGTCGATGTCGAAGTTTGAGAAGACGTTCTGAACGTCGTCGTGATCTTCCAGCGCTTCGGTAAGCTTCAGGAGCCGGCCCACGTTCCCGCCTTCCACGGGGACTGTATTCTTCGGGATCATGGCGACGGCCGCCGACATCGTGGGGATGCCGGCCTTCTGCAGCGCATCCTGCACGACGTGGAGCGACTCGGTTGGGGTGATGACTTCCCAATTGTCCTCGTCTCCGCGCAGGTCTTCGGCGCCGGCATCGAGAACCAGGGTCATGAGCGCGTCCTCTTCTGCCTTGTCCTTCTCCACCAGCAGCTGGCCCTTGCGATCGAACATCCAGGCCACGCTCCCGGGATCGCCCATGTTGCCGCCGTATTTCGAAAAGATGTGCCGGACTTCGCTTACGGTACGGTTCTTGTTATCGGTCGCGACTTCGACCACAATCGCTGCGCCGCCGGGGCCATAGCCTTCGTAAGTCAGTTCGTCGATCTGTCCGCCTTCAAGTTCGCCACTGCCGCGCATAATGGCGCGTTTGATGTTGTCAGCAGGCATCGATACGCCTTTCGCGGCCAGAACTGCGGTGCGCAGGCGTGGATTCGCATCAGGGTCGCCGCCACTGCGCGCGGCGATCATAATTTCCTTGATGATGCGCGTGAACAGCTTTCCGCGCTTGGCGTCGAGGGCGGCTTTCTTGTGCTTGATTGTCGCCCATTTGGAATGTCCGGACATAAGGGAACCTCAGCGGGGTTGAGAACCTAAACTTGTTTCCTCAGAGTATCATACGGATGACTCGCCGCCACCGAAGAGGGCCTGCGACCGTGCGCGTCCCTGAACTCGGACACGGTTAAATTGGCTGTGGCGTCGGTCGTACGAGGATCTACCGATTGAAGGAGTTCCTTTGCAATGAAGACCACCGCCGCTGTTCTCGTCCTGGCCGTTTCGACGGCGTCTCTCGGCTTTGCCGATCATAAGAACGCAAAAGGCTACGAGCGCTTCGTGCGGGAGATCCGCCACGAACTCGTCATGCTTCCCTACTATGGCGTGTTCGACAACCTCGTCTATCGAGTTGACGGCTACAAGGTAACCTTGATGGGTCAGGTGACGCGGCCGACTCTCAAGACGTCTGCCGAGCGCGTCGTCAAGGACATCGAAGGTGTTGAGACTGTCACGAACAACATCGAGGTCCTGCCGAACTCGCCGAATGATGACCGGATCCGCCTCGCGGTGTATCGCGCCATTTACGGCCATACGGCCCTGAACCGCTACGCTCTGAACGCGGTTCCCCCGATTCACATCATCGTCAAAAACGGGCAGGTGACGCTGGAGGGCGTGGTAGCCAATGAGGGTGATCGGAATATCGCTAATCTTCAGGCCAATGGAGTTTCGGGCGTGTTCAGCGTGACAAACAACCTCCGGGTCGAGGGCCAGTCCGAAGAATCGCGCTCGCGGTCCAGGTAAACAGGGCAGGCGGTCCGTACAATAGCTGTAGTCATGCTGCGGACCGCGTTCATCGTCGCTGCCTCGTGCGCCCTGGCGGCTCAGACGCCCCCCGGTGACGCGGAAGAGAACGATGCAAGGCTGGAGCGGATGACAACTGGCCTCCTGCACCCGGCAGCATTGGCCTGGCTTCCAGCAGGAATCCTGCTGGTGGCCGAAACGCCCGCCGGTCACCTGCGAAGCATCGGCGCCCAGGGCATGGCGAAGGTGCACGACGGGCTGTACGCTTCGGGCGTAGCGGCAGACGCCGAGGGCCGGGTATGGATCGCCGATTCCCGAAAGCATCGGCTGCTCCGCATCGATCGTCGGGGAAAAACGGATGTTCAGGTTGAGGGTTTTGAAGGCAAACCGTTCAACGGCCCAGGGGCAGTCGTCGTAAGCCGCACCGGGCATGTTTTTGTTGCCGATCCGGCGTGGGCCTCGGGCGACGAGAGCAAGGCACACCCGTTCTACGGCGTCTATCTTGTGAGTGCGCGCGGTCAGGTCAGCCTCGCCGCGAAACTCACGGCCAGACCCGCAGGCCTTGCGGCTTCCCCGGATGGCAAGACGCTGTACGCCTCGGTCGCGGACACCAGGAGCGTTCTTGCCTGGAGTATTCGTGATGGTGAGCTGTCGAATCAACGCGTCTTTGCGTCCGGCCTTGACGGCGTGCCCGCCGGTCTGACGGCGGGCCCTGATGGCACGGTGTACGTCGGAGCACGGAAGAACCTGCTTGTCTTCAGACCGGACGGCACCCAGGCGTCGGCCATCGCTCTTCCGGAACGGGCAACCGATTGTGAAGTCGGCGAGGACGGTAGCACTCTTTTCATCGCAACCGAGGCATCGTTGTTCCGCTGGAGAGTCAAGGCCTCAGACGGAGGGAAGGGCCATTAGCCGCCGTTACCCGGACCGTCCCGTGCTCGGCGTAGGCGCGCTGATCTTCGACGAAAACGGCCGCATTCTCATGGTCCAACGCGGCGGCGAACCGCTGAAGGGCTGGTGGTCTCTTCCGGGTGGCGTTCTCGAAACCGGCGAAACTCTGGCCGAAGGCGTGCAACGCGAGGTACTGGAGGAGACCGGCCTGCAAATCGAGCCCGTCTCGACGTTCGAGATCTTTGAGCGAATTATGCGCGACCCGAAGGGCCGCGCGGAGTACCACTACGTGTTAATCGATTTCATCTGCCGCGTTAAAGGCGGTACGCTCAGCCCGGCGGACGACTGTGCCGATGCCCAGTGGATGGTGCGGCCGGATCTGGAATCGCTTCGCATCACGGAAGGTACGCTGGACGTAATCGACCGGGCTTACAGGAGCAGATCATGAGCGGGAGCAGTGCACAACTGCTCGAATGGGAAGAGTTGAAGGCGCTGATCGGGCGCTATATCGGAGGGCCGCTGGGCCGCGCCGAACTTGACGCCCTTGAGCCTTTTGAGGACCCGGCCGGCATTGATGGGGTGCTGGCCGAAACCGCCGAGGCGATGGACTTCACCCGCGAGCATGGACGTCCTCCTCTGGGCGGCCTTGACGATATCTCTGAATCCGTTGCGAGGCTGCGAATCCAGGGCGCCGGCCTCGACGGCGAGCAGATAGCCCAACTCACCGGATTCCTTGAGCGCGCCACCGAAACTCGTTCGCTCATCTCAGCACAGTCTGCGCGTTTTCCGCTTCTTGCCGTTCGTTCCGGCAGGATTGCGGACTTTCGCCCACTGCTGCGGGAGGTCTCTGGTAAGATCCTGCCGAACGGCACAGTTCCCGACGACGCGAGCGTAGCGCTCTCGCGTTTGCGGCGGGAGATCGAGAGGCAGGGACGGCATATTCAGTCGTCACTGGAGCGCTTTCTGCGCACCCACCGCGAAGAAGGTGTGCTCCAGGAGGAGTACGTGGCCATCCGCAACGACCGCTTTGTAGTGCCGGTGATCTCCGGCCAGCGACGGCGTGTGGAGGGTGTGATCCATGGCGCGAGCGGCAGCGGACAGACACTGTTCGTCGAACCGCTCGAAACAATCGATCTCAACAACGAACTGGTCCGCCTCCGTGAAGAGGAGATGCGTGAGGTTCACAGAATTCTTCGCGAGGTGACCGACAGGCTCCGGTCCCAGTACGCCGAGATTCAGGCGACCGTGGCCGAGATCAGCCGCATGGACCTGCTTTTTGCGAAGGCAGGGTTCGCAAAGGACTTCGATTGCGTCGTCCCGCAGTTCAGTCCGCACGGGGAGCGGCGGTTGCACCTGCGACAGGCACGGCATCCGCTGCTGCAGGATGTGCTGAAACGAAGCGGGGCACGACCTGTGCCCGTCTCACTCACTCTTGACAGCAGGCAGGGCATCCTGCTGATCAGCGGACCCAATGCCGGCGGCAAAACGGTTGCCATGAAGACAGTGGGTCTGCTCACGATGATGGCGCATGCGGGCATCCCTGTACCTGCCGATGAAGCAGTGTTTCCACTCGTCGATATGGTTCTGGCCGACATCGGCGACCAGCAATCGATCGAACAAAGTCTCAGCACCTTCTCTGCGCACGTCACCTGCATTCGCGACATGCTGGACCAGGCTACGCCAGACTCACTGGTCCTGCTCGATGAGCTGGGCCGCGCGACTGATCCGGAAGAGGGCGGAGCGCTCGGGGTTGCCATCCTCGATCACTTCCGGACGCTCCGCTGCTTCGTGCTGGCATCCACTCACCTGCTGGCATTAAAGGTGTATGGGTCGAACACAGCATCCGTTCTGAATGCCTCCATGGGTTTCGACGAGCGTACGCTGCAGCCGACCTATGTCTTGCGCCTCGGCGCGCCGGGTAAGTCGGCCGGCCTCGACGTAGCCAGTCGTCTCGGGATGCCCCCGGCGCTCATCGAGCGTGCGCGTGCTGCGATGAGCTCGACGGAGCGCGACATCTCCCGCTTCCTCGCCGAGTTGCACGACCGGCTGCAAACGACGGCCACGCTGCAGCGGGAGCTGACGGAACGCACCGAAGCTGTCCGGCGCCGTCAGGAGGATCTGGAGCGGGAGTTCACGAAAAAGCGTGACCAAACGCTGAAGGCCCTCGAACGCAAGTACGACGAGGTTGTCGCCAACTTTGAAGCGCGCGCACTTGACACAATCGAGAGCATCAAAGAAATAAGGGAAGAGCGGAAAGCAAAGGAAGACGCTCGCCTCCGAGTCTCCAAGGCCAAGCGTGAGGGCAAACAGGACCTGAGCGAAGCTGTGTCGGAGATCGTTCCTCCCGCCGAACAGCCGTTTAAGCCTCAGGTGGTGGAAGGTGCCCGGGTGAGGCTCAAGGGAGTTCGCGAACCTGCGAAGGTGCGGCGCCTCATAGATGACTCAATCGTCGAAGTGGAAGCCGGCTTCCTTAAGATGCAGGTGTCCATCGACGACATTGAACAGGTACTGCCCCCCGAACAGAAGGCGGAGGGCAAGTTGCCGAAGAACGTGACCTTCCACCAGGCCGGGCCGAAGTGGGACATCTCGTATCGGGAGATTAACCTGCTGGGAAAGAGAGCGGAAGAAGCCGAGGAGGAAGTCGACCGCTTTCTCGATCAGGCCGCGCTCGCATCGATCGACCGCGTGCGGATTGTGCACGGCTTCGGCATGGGCGTGCTGAAGAAAACAGTCGCTGAGCTCTTGAAGCGCCACCCGCACGTCCAGAATTACTACCCCGCGTCGCCAGCCGAGGGTGGCGGCGGTGCCACAATCGCGGAACTTAAAACCACCTGAAGGCGGCCGACGATCCGCTCGAGTGCCTGAACCGACGGTACGCTGCCCTGTGCGAGCTGAGCCGATCCGCCTCCTCGCCCGCCAGCTTCCGCCAGCATTGGCTTCAGAAGTGCTCCGGCGTTCTGGCCCGTGGCCACGTGGCAGGCTAGCAGGACTGAAGGCGGGTCAATGCACCGCGCCAGGTAAACCTGGCCACCTGCCTGAATGAACCCGTGCGCTTCGGCGCGCACCTCATCAGACAACGTCGAGTGCTGGGCCACGATCACGCCCGGCGACGTTGCCGCTAGATTCCGGCCACGCAACGTCGCAAGGTCGACAGCCAGCCGTGACCGCTGCTTCTCAGCCGCAGCGAGCCGCTGTACTTGCGTACTTACAACCCGCGGAGCCTCACTGAGCGGACAGCCCAGCTCTTTCGCGATGGCTGAGAGCCGGTTGAAGTCGGTGCGGGCGTGCCGCACGGCTCGACGGCCGCAGATAAACTCCAGCCGAACGTTGCCGCGGACCTTCTCCATCCCACGGATAAGGACGGCGCCAATCTCGCCAGTCGCGCGGACATGGGTACCGCCGCACGCGCTGCGATCCAGACCGTCGATGCTGACTATGCGCAAAGTGCCCTGCCGCTCCGACGCCTTTCGTAGGCCCTGCGCCAGTTGTGCGTCCTCGTAGCTTATCGAAACCGCGCGATTCTCGGTGATCGCGGCGTTCGCGACCCGCTCGAATTCCTCTGCCTGGTGCAGCTCAAGAGCCGGGCAGGCCAGATCGATGGTGGAGGACTCGGCGCCCATGTGAAAGCTCACGGTCTCCAACCCGGCGACCTCCGCTATGACAGCAGACAAAAGGTGCTGGCCTGTGTGCTGCTGCATGTGGTCGAAGCGCCGCTCCCATTCGATGACGCATTCGACCTGGTCGCCGATCGCGAACGGAGCGGGCGCACTGAGCACGTGTTCAACTCCCGCCTCAGTTTCAATGACATCTACGACGGGAATGCCCCTGATGATTCCGAGGTCGTGCGGCTGGCCTCCGGACGTGGGGTAGAAGCCCGTGTGGCCGAGACGGATCCGGATTCGCTCTGCATCGATCTCAGCCACAGGAGCGCTAAAACGCGCGAGATAGCTGTCGTCGTAGTAGAGACGATCGCTCACTGAATCGCGATGGTGACCACGTTGCTAAGACCGCTGTCGCCAGCCAGTGCCACCGGAACAGCAGTACCGCTGGGAGTATCCTGCGGGACGGTCACGTTGATTTGATAAAGCCCCACAAACCCCGGCGTAAGGCCTGCGAACATCGGCGGAACTTCGACTGAGCCCTGGCCGAAAGGTCCCGTGGCACCGAAGATCACGCGCCAGTTGCCTGGAGCGGATGCCAGTGGAGTCGCCGGGGATGCCGCACCGCTGGTTGAGACCGGCACCGTTGGACCCAGACCGATTGCATAAAACACGAGCGTGTCACCAGGGCGCGCTGGACGGCTGCTGATGCCCTGCGTCGTCGGAATCGGGAAGCTCTGATCCTGGTTAACCGCTATCGCATAGTCGGCTATGCCGAGACGCAG
>DASQEG010000096.1:0-4509 GCA_035633775.1 Bryobacteraceae bacterium | reverse complement strand
TGCTTTCCTTTATCTGCTTCTGTCCCAAATGCACGGGCGCCCCTGGGTGGAGACCGCTCGCGACTGGATTCCGCAAGCGCTGATGATCGTCGCGTATAAGCAGATGGGATGGTTTGCTCCGGCTACCCATGCGAACCGGCTGGAGCATGAGTGGATTGTATGGGACCGCTGGCTGCTGGACGATTTGCATCTACGCGCAATCATCGAATTGTTCGGTCCTGTGGTGCCGTCCTTACTCGAACTCTCCTATGCCCTGGTTTACGCAGTGCCGCCGATTACGATGGGTGTCATCTACGCACTAGGGCTGCGAAAGGGCGCTGACACGATCTTAACCATATATCTACTCGGCTTATTTCTTTGCTACGGACAATTTCCGTTTTGGCCGTCCGAGCCCCCGCGTACAGTGTTCCCAGGCCAGGACATGCCGAACGTCCACACGGCCTTTCGTGCGTTCAATCTATGGCTGGTGGGGAACTACGGCATTCACACGAGCGTGTTTCCGAGCGCTCACGTTTCCGGCGCCTTCGCGGCCGCCTTTGGCATCGCATACCTCATTCCGCAGCGCCGTCGTCTGGTGCTGAGTTACTTCGTATACGCGATCCTCGTCGCAGTCGCGACGGTGTACGGCCGTTCTCAGTACGCGGTGGACGCGGTTGGCGGATTAATAGTCGCAGTGTTCGCATGGCCGCTCGGCTCCTGGCTGGTTGCGCAAGCTGAAGCGCGCCGGCGCAGGACCGCCCGGTTGTATTGCGACGGCGTGCGAAATGCGATTCCCGAGGGCGCGGTTCTATGTAGCTCGAGTGGCCCGGCAGCTGTGCGTCGTTCCGACTGACTCCGCGTCGTCGTTGACGGAGCTGATGGTTAACAGTTCCGCCTATTCAGGAACATCAGCCCACTCGGGAGGAGATAGCGGTCGGGCTGCACGCAACCGCAAGTTGACGGCTCAGATGGCGACTCCTGTGACACACGTGCGAGGGCGTGCGGACTCGGCAAGGGGACGAACAAACCTGGCCGCGCTGAGCCTCTGTTATTGCGCCGCGCCTCCTGAGGCCGACGCAGATCCACTTTCGATCGTCACGGCTAATTCCCGCAGCAGCGCAGCCCCGTGCCCGCGGTACGCACTGCCGTGCTGGCAGGCCAGCATCGACGGACGCAGGTTGGCAAGTCTCTCCAGAATCGGCGATGTGCCGGTCGCGTGTGCGTAGTAATCCATCATTCCGCGCATTGCTTCGCTCGCGCTCAGGATCTCCGATTCAGTAACGGGAGACGGGGTTGCGCCCGGTTGCGTAAAGAGATCGCCACAGAGGAGTGTCGCTGTCGAGTGGTCGTACAGAACTCCGCAGTCCCAGCCGTGTGGAACGTGTGGGGTGTACACCCATCGCAAGCGGTGGCTGCCGATAGCGAGTTCTTCCCCATCCCGCAACCCACGAGCGCCTCGGGTCGCGAAGTCATCGATGGACGTGAGGACCCCAATCTCGGAGCCGAAGCCGGTTGCTCGGGGCGCAGCCGTCAGGAACTCATTCAGCGCACCAAATTCGTCGCCTTCAAAGTGCGATCCGCCAATCCAGCGAAGGGATTGTATCGGCAATACGGTCTGTACTGCCTCGGCCGTAACTGAGAACAGCTTCTTGTAACCGGTGTGGAACAGCAGTGGTTCCTCATCACGGATGAGGTAAGAATTGAATGTGAACCCGCCAGGGATCACATCGAGCGGCGTACAGATACGATAGATGCCGTCGGCGATCTCGTCGACTCGCGTGCCCGTCTGATGGTTCGTCACCATGTCGTGTTCTCCTCGACCCGCGCTCTCAGCGTTTACTCCGTCCGGGACAGAAGTCAGCATGAAAGAACGCGCATTCGGAACCGGGAAGCGTATCACATTACGTTCCGCAGCTCCGTGTGCTTCTATTTGAGGAGTCACCGCCGAGCGAGGGAAGGTTCACGCCGGGTGAACGGACGCATGCCGACGGGCGCCGAATGATCCCGTCACCAGTTGACAACGGGCATACGCGTCCGCCGGCGCTGAGCCGGTCTCGGGATGCATTCCGCGTTACCTGGAGAGCCTGAGCTCGAGGTGCACTGTCCAGGGCAGCTATGCAACCAACCAAACTTTCCTCTGAGCGACCGATGATCGTCACCCAGGATTTAGATCCCAGGTCCATAATTCTGCGGCCGGGCCGGTTGGAAGACGCGCCCGCATGCGGCGAGATCTGCTACCGAGCGTTCAGGGCCATCTCTGAAGAACACAACTTTCCTCCGGACTTCCCGTCCGTAGAGGCCGCGACGGGACTCATGGGAGCGATTCTGTCAAAGCCTGGAGTGCACTCCGTTGTCGCTGAAACGGAGCAACGGATCGTCGGCAGCAACTTTCTTTGGGAGGATACGATCGCTGGCGTGGGCCCGATCACCGTCGACACGGCCGCCCAGAATGGCGCGATCGGGCGCCGGCTCATGCAGCAGGTTCTCGACCATGCGAGGTGCAAGAATTTCGCCGGAGTGAGACTGGTTCAGGCCGCGTATCACAACCGCTCACTGTCCCTGTACACGAAGCTCAGGTTTGTTGTGCGGGAGCCGCTGGCAACCATGCAGGGGCCGGCAATCAACGAACGAGTGCCTGGGTACGACGTTCGCCCCGCCACCGAGCAGGACACAGGCGTATGCAACGCGCTTTCGCACAGAGTTCACGGGCATGCACGGTCGGTGGAGCTTTGTGAGGCAATCGGTCGGGCAAACGCGACCGTCGTCGTTCGAGATGGTCGGATTACCGGGTATGCGACCGGGATCGGCTTTTTCGGCCACGCGATCGGCGAGACAAACGAAGACGTGAAGGCGCTGCTTGCTGCAGCCCCTGCCTTCGCTGGTCCGGGCTTCCTGCTGCCGACACGCAATGCCGAACTGTTCCGGTGGTGTCTGGAAAAGGGAATCAGGGTTGTCCAGCCGATGACTCTGATGAGCTTCGGGCTATACAACGAACCCGCCGGCGTTTTCCTTCCTTCCATTCTGTATTGATTGTTCGATTTGACCTGCATACAGGGCCGCCCGACGGAACAGTTCTGATCGCTACAGCAGGTCCGTCTACCCTGGCCGACTTATGGGTCCCGATCCGGAGAGGAGTTTTCTGCAGATTACCTCCGGTAGCCGCGCAACCGGACAGCATTCGAAACGAGCGGATTCCGGGAGGCGTGCGCGGTCGCCTCGCGGGACTGAAGCTGTTCGCTCCACAAAGCGACAGCACGCTCTACACTGAAGGTCCTTTGCTCAAGCGCGAAGCATTCCTCCAGGTCGAAAGCACAACACTCTAATGGAATCTGATGGTAATTGCCTGCAGCAAGGAACCCCTCGACATACTGTTGAGCGAACTGGTCAATGCCAAGCAATCGATACTGGACGACGTGCACCAGTTCATGGAACAAGACCCGAGCGGGTAAGTGTCCCCGCGCAGCGATGACATTGTCAAACGTGATGGCAGCGATGGCGGACGGGCTGGGAATGTAGATCCCACACTGACGTAGTGCTGAGCTGAATGGCAGATCTGGAATCGGCAGGGCCTCAGAGATGAATAGGCGAGTGCTTGTCAGAATGTCACTGCCGAAGTACGGAGTGAGTGAGTCCGCGACATCACCTGGAAGCGTCACGGAACCTTCCACGAGGCGCTCGCGTTGTCGTCGGATATACAGCGCAACTGCCGGTGAGACACGGCGGAGACGAGTTGACCAACGCTATTGCAGACGCTCAAGTCACCATCTTGACAGGTTGAAAGCGCCGCCCCAGCGACGCGTGCCGGCTGTTTGATCCGCTGGACCAACATGGCAGTGCGATTCGAGCGTCGATCATGAACGGATCACCGGCTACCCTTAAGCTGCCAGCTCCAAGCCGACTTCTCAGGAGTGATCGCAGCTGACGCTGCATCCATCGCGGTTTGTCCTTCGCTTATACATGAACGAACCATGACGAATGTTGCGCAACCTGACCCCGGCCACATTCTTCAGACTGGCTTTGCTTTCTGGGCATCCAAGACACTGCTCAGTGCCGTGGAGATGGAAGTTTTCACCGAACTAGCCAGGCGACCAGCGACTGTGGAGACCTTGCGGGCACAGCTCGGGCTTCACCCAAGATCGGCGCGCGACTTCCTCGACGCGCTTGTCGCACTCGGGTTTTTGGCGCGGGACGATAAGGGGCTCTACCGGAATGCCCCGGAAACGGACCTATATCTGGACAAGGGGAAGCCTGATTGAGAACGCATGCAGTACCGGTTTCGCCCCTTCGCCGTTGATACACAAGAACGCTCCGCCGCGACAAACAGGCGGTTGCTGTAGCCCCGAAGGCATTCGATCTCCTGGTCGCGCTGCTCGAGCGCCCGGGTGAACTCATCGAGAAGGAAGAACTGTCGAACCGTGTGTGGCCCGACCAGGAAGTGGAAGAGGGCAACCTCACCGTCAACATCTCCACCCTCCGAAAACTTCTCGGGGAACGGGCCGGACAGCAACGCTACATTGTGACCGTGCCGGG
>DASQEG010000095.1:0-9256 GCA_035633775.1 Bryobacteraceae bacterium | reverse complement strand
TTCAGCGGGGTCGAGCTGATGAATACGAAGCCGTCCGGTAGCGGCAAGCTCAGTTACGGGAAGCCCAAGGCCGCTTGCCCGCCGGTGAAGCGTGTTCAGTCCTTCGTCAAAGAGATAGATCAGGGTCTCTTCGCCCCTGGACGCAGCCGCGGTCGCATACTGCAGTGCAATGCTTGATTTGCCTGACCCTGCCGGACCCGCGAGCAGCGTGCTGGTGCCGCGGTCGAGCCCGCCTCCGAGCAGCTGGTCGAGCTCGGGGATGCCGCTGGCCGAGCCCTCAACGATTCCCGTCACCGTGTGCTTCATCGTCGCCAGCCGTGGATATACGACCAGCCCGCCCGTAGAGATGTCGTAATCGTGGAAGCCGTCGTGGTACTTCACCCCCCGCAGCTTCGTGACTTCAAGACGGCGGCGCCTGGCTCCATACTCACGTGTCATCCGCTCCAGCCGAATCACACCATGCACGATACTGAGCACCGCGGTTTCAGACGACTCATGCCGTGGGCGATCATCGAGCAGCAGTGTCGTGCAGTGCCGGCTTTCGAAGAATTGTTTGAGGCCGAGGATCTGGCGGCGATACCTGGCGGAATCGCGGGAAAGCAGTCGGATCTCGGAAAGCGAGTCGAAAACCGCTTTGGTCGGCTTGATTGCATCTACGCGTTCGAGGATGCTCTTCAGCGTGTTTCCAAGCTCGACGTCGCCCGGGTGGTAGACGGTGTACTGGTCCTCCGGAAGGAGACTCTCGGGAGGTGGGATGACTTCGAAGATTTCTAGGCCTTCGAGGCTCCAGCCATGCGAGCGGGCTATCGCACGCAACTCACGGATGGACTCCGACAGAGTTACGTAAAGGACCGACTCGCCGCGCCTGCGCGCCTCCAGCAAAAACTGAAGCGCCAGCGTGGTCTTGCCCGATCCCGGGTCGCCCTCAAGCAGATAAAGGTGATCTTCCGGGAGCCCACCGTCCAGTATGCTGTCGAGCCCCGACACACCGGTACGGACACGGACCTCTCCCGACGGTTCGATGCCCTGCCCGTCGTGCATTGTTCCTCAATCATAACCCTGCTGACGGTTTGATGGGGCGTAAAAAACTGCGGCGGCCCTGGGTTACCCCGGGGCCGCCGTTTACATACCTAGTGCTGAGCGTACTAATTACTAGCGTCCGGAGCCGCTGCCGGTTCGGCCACCGCCTGAACCGGATCCTGTGCCGGATCCCGCACCCGTGCCGCTGCCGGATCCCGTGCCAGTGCCCGAACCCGTGCCGCCGGTGCCTGTACCCGAGCCCGTGCCCGTGCCGCCGGTGCCGGTTCCTGTGCCGCCCATGCCAGCGCCTCCGCCTGTTGTGCCTGCCCCGGAACCCGTGCCCGCGCCGGTGCCCGTTCCGGTTCCTCCAGCGCCTGTGGTGCCGCCAGCCCCCGTGCCTCCAGCGCCCATGCCGCCAGCACCCGTGCCGCCGGCACCCGTACCGCCAGCACCCGTGCCCGCAGTGCCACCACCGGCCGTTGCTCCGCCCGCATCAGCGCCCGTTCCTGCGCCTCCGCCTGCACCGCTGCCGGTACCCGCGCCCGCGCCCGTCGCTGAACCCTGGTCCGTTTGCCGATTTCGCTCCTGCTGTCCGCATCCGACCGTTAACAGAAGGCCTGCGGTCAGGATGGTAGTGATTGTTCGTTTCATTTGGCTCTCCTTGTGCCTAACGCAGTGGTGGTTAACTGCCGCTGCACGTTGGACACCGTCCAGGTCTTTTCTATTCTGCTGACATTCCTGGGTTTCTCACCGTTCGCCTTCATACTGCCGGGTACCTATTTCGGGGCACGTTCCGTCGCAACGAGTCGCCGTCGAGGGCTGCGATGTGCGTTGCCGCCGGTGAGGACTGGGGAGTACAACTGATTCGTGTAGCCGCAGGAGCGCGGGCGGCAGTCACGCAGTCTGCATTGGTGCGGAAGGAACGCTTTGGGTCAGCGGCCCTGCGAAGTCGCGAGCCAATCATCAACTATATGCACCTCCCCCGTGGACGGGTTGGAGGCGTTCGGATCCCGGACGGACTTGTGATGTGTGTTACGCCCTCGGTGCACGATGCTGAAGTAAGTCGGGCTTACTCGGGTGCCACGCCTGGTTAGGAACGTGTATATCAGGTCGTTGCGGGCGACATTGACGGCATTCCTGAAGTGCGCGAGGTGAGTGCTGGAAAGGGTGTTGTGGAAATCGCGATCGTCTGAAGTAGTTGAAAAAAAACATTTGACGCCCCAGAGACTTACATGCTCTAATGACCTCGTAACGTCTGCACTCGACCTTAGCGCTGATTTTGTATCTTGTCTGCTTTGCTTGACGGCGGGTAGTCAGGATGAAATGATGGCTAAGCAAGAGAGTAGTCGAGCGGTCCCTTCTATAAGGAAGAGATCCCGCGAGCACAGAGAAAAAAGAGAAGTCAGAATTTGAGCCCTCGCGAGAGGCAGTTTGAGGCTCAGGTTTAAAAGAACTTCCATCAATTCAACTCTTGTACTTCACAAGGAGAAGGAAATGGTTGCATTTCGCAAATTCGCCTTGCTAGCCATGTTCGCCCTGCTTCTCGGGGCGGGTTCGGCTTATGCACAGGTGGCCCCCGGGTTCCAGCCGTTGCAGTGTACTGCAAACGCTGGCGTTCCTCCGGTGGTTAGGGCTGAAGGGTTCACGGAACTGGTTGGCGACCTGGTGCTCACCTGCACCGGTGGCAATCCGGCTGTTCCCTTTCTGGCCAACTTTCAGGTCTTTCTGAACACCAACATCACCAGCCGCTTGACCGGTGATCTGTCGGAAGCCCTTCTGATGATCGACGAGCCCGGCGTCGCCCGCAACAATGCGGCGGGTGGCGTAGGTACTCCGACGCCGTTCTGCGTTTCGCCCGGTGCTGGGTCCAACCCGGCTCCTGCTGGAACCTGCAATCCGCCGGCTGCGAACCCGCCGACGGAAACGTTCCAGAGCGGCAGCTTCACGGTGTTCCGCGGCTCGCGCGTTCAGGAGAACGTAGCTGGCCGTGAGAATGCTCTGGTGTGGCCCGGTGTTCCGGTGACGCCTCCCGGCAGCAACCGGCAGCGCATCTTCCGCTTCACGAACATTCGCGCCAACGCGAGCGGCCTCGGTGCTTCGCAGACCCTGATCCCGACGCCGATTGTTGCGTTTGTATCAGTAACTCCGCAAGGCACGCTCCCGATCGATAACCCGCAGCAGACCCTCGGCTATGTCCAGCAGGGCATGTTGTTCGACATCCGCAACTGCGAGAACAACGGTGGGGTCACCCTCGGAGTTGATCAGTGCGTTTCGACCGGTGAGAGCCGCGACTTCTTCGGCGATCCTCTCCGTTCAGGTGCCCTGGGCGCCCGTGGCCTCTTCCGTTTCCGCGAGGGTTTCCAGACGGCCTTCAAGCCGCAGGTTGCCCCCGGACAGAGCACAGCTGGTGGCACAACGGATCCCGCGCTGCCCGGCCAGGTGTTCAACGCTGAGAGCGGTTTCGTCCGCATCGCCGAGCTGACGGCCAACGTCGGCCTGGCCGATTCCGGCACCCGCCTCTCGGTTCGTCTCGCGAACGTTCCGGCCAACCTCCGGATCTTCGTCTCCACCACCAACGTCAGTCTCCGTGCGGAGAGCTCTGCGGTATTCGTCAGCACGGATCCCTCGGGCGCCTCCAACCTCGGCGCGCCTGCGGTTCGCGTCCCCACGGCTCCGTTCTCGCAGGGCACCCTTTCGGGTTGCGCTCCGGGCGCACTGGCCGGCTCCCCGGCGCTTCAGCTTATCGAAGTTCCGGTCGTGAACGGCACGGGCGCGGCAGTTTGGGAAGTTACCAGCTCCAACCCGTCCGTCAACGAGGAGTTCCTCTTCGCCTTCGGCATTGGCTACCGCAGTGCCGCTGGTGCAACTCAGGTCGGCCTCGGTACCGCGACCGCAATCGGCAACCTGGCTCCGTTCTACACCGGCAACAATGCTGACCGGATGGGCGGCGCTCTGCTTCCGATCCCGCGCTTCGCAGCCCGGACCGAAACCAGCAACGTTATCACTGTCCAGCCCTGTCAGACGAACCTGCTGTTCCCGTACGTCACTAACCAGGCTGGCTTCGATACCGGTATCGCCATCGCCAACACGTCTGAAGATCCGTTCGCCGATCCGCAGAACCGCCGTCAATCCGGCCGCTGCCGTCTGAACTACTTCGGTCGTCTGGCAAACGGCAACCCGCCCAGCCCGCTCAACGAGCAGACTGATCGCGAAGTTGCCGCTGGCGAAACAATCACCATGGTGCTCTCCACTGGCGGTTCCGCCGGCCTCCGCGGCTCGGCTAACTTCCAGGGCTACATCATCGCCCAGTGCGACTTCCGCTTCGCTCACGGCTTCGCGTTCATCACCGATGGTCCCATCGGTCAGGCTCGTGTGGCTGAGGGCTACCTCGCGTTGGTCCTCGATGGTCCCAACAGCTCTGGCCGTGTCCGTGGAAACGAGACCGGTGAGAGCCGCGGCCACTAAAGATAGCCAAAGCACTCGCAACCGAAAGGAGGGGAGGAAACTCCCCTCCTTTCTTTTTGTCCGCGCAACTGTTTCAACGACCTGTCTGTCTCCGCGAAACTCCCCCCTCTGGTAAACTGAATTCACCCCGCGTCCAAACCTGCCGTACCTGGCGGGATTGCAGTTCCATTCCGAACTCCAGAGGTGTTATACATGCAGCTACCCGGGCGTCTGCGGAACTTCGCGGCCGCGGTGCTCTGCCTTATTGGCCAGAGCCTTTATGCACAAAACGTTTTCCTGATTCCAACCGATACAACGTCGACTAACATCGCCACGCTCACGGCCAATCCTCTGCAATGGGTGACCAACGTGTCAGGAGCGCCCGGCGTAATCCGGATCATTGGTTCGGCGAGTCCGACGAAGCACTACGCGCTGACCAATACGCCGGACACGGTGCTGGTGCTGGAAGGTGCGTTCCCACGCCCAACGGTCACCAAGCGCCTGAACCTCGCAGGCACAGCGACCACAGGCACATTGAGCGGTGACGGTCGGCGACTGATCGTCGTCGGACCGACGGGCGTAGGTGTGGTTGACACCGCGACAGACACGTCACTGTCCCTGATGGTGGGCAACTTCGACGTCGGCAGCGACCCGATCGATGTGGCTGCCAGCCTTGATGGCAGGCGCGCGTTTGTCCTGAGCCGTGCATCATCCCGGCTGACCGCCCTCGACCTGACTGGTGCCGGTACCGTCGTCGGGAGCCTCGCGCTGCCGGCCCGTCCGGAGGCAGTGACTGTAAGTCCCAGCGGCCTCGTCTACGTGAGCGCGCAGAACAGCATCTACGAGGTCGATCCGACCGCACTGAGCATCCGCGCCTCGATCTTCGTTAACGGCACGGCTGGCAAACTGCAGTTCACGCCGAACGGACTCACTGCCGTCGCGGCCGCGCCTGCGGCAAGCGGCCGCGGTGCATTCCTCATCGATCTGGTACGACGCAACGTTAAGGACCTGTCCATTGCAGGCCTGGCACTTCGTGAGTTGGTTCTTGTGTCCAACACGACGGCTTACGCCATTAACACAGACGGGCACCTGTACCGGGTCGATTTGGGAACTGACGCGACGATCACGGCAACGCGCATTCAGGGCGAGTCTGTACCGCCTGGCATCACAGGCCTCGCTGTTACCGGCGAAGTTCCGCAATCGCGCTATGTGCTGATTGCCGTTCCCACCGGTATATACCGGCTCGACACAACTTCGGGCGCTGTTGGCGAAAGCATTGCTCCACCGTTTGCAGGACGGTTGGAAGTGGTACGGCAGGCGCAGACGGGCACCGCGGCGCGCGTCCTTGCATACAGCACGGCCTTCACAGCTCCAGCGGGCACAACTACCCAGCCGCTGGTCCTTCGAGCGATCGATGCGAACGGTCTGCCGGTGTCGAACGTACAGGTGACCTTTGCCGGTCCATCTGGCGTCACGATCGGCAGCCCAACGGTCACAACGAATGCAGAAGGCTACGCTTCAACCGTCGTAGCGCTTCCCGCAAACGCGACATCCGCAATCACGGTCACGGGAACCGTGGCCGGACAGGCGCCGGTGCAGTTCACGATAACTCCGGGCGACCCACGGCTGCCCGGTGTGGGCAGCAACTTAACACGCACAGGCCTGCAGATCGTCGCGGGCCAGGGCCAGGCGGTCCCACAGTTCTTCAGTACTTCGGGACAGGAGCCAATGCGTGTGCGGCTTACGGATGCTCAGGGCAACCCGATTCCGGACGCCCAGATCACCTGGCAGATCGTACAGGGCGCGGGGTCGCTTGTGGTGGTTAACAACGGCCGCACCAGCTCCGACGGCGAGTCGACCGCCAACTTGACGGGGCCCTTCATCAACCCCGGCACGAGCTCGGTGCTGACGATTATCTCCGCGACGGCGCCGGACGGGCAGCGCCGGGACTTCCTCATCACGACCGTCGCTGGCACGATGCAGCGTCAGGGCAGCATCGATGTGCAGTGGGAGTTGCCGGCCGGAGTTCTTGAAGTGAGAGCAGGGGAAACCCTGCCGGATGCCATCCGCGCCATAGTTACTGTCACCGGGACGGTCGAGCGTCTGCCGAACATCGGCATGCGCATCGTCAACCCCACTGGTAGCGACCCCGCATCCACGCCTTACGTCGAATGCCGAAACGTCTACGCCATGTCGGACCGTGAAGGCCGCGTCTCGTGCGACCTGGTGGCAGGCGCACGAACGTCTCCGCCCGACATTACCGTCACCGCGATGGTCGGCTCTGTCCATCAACGCACCTTCACCGTTCGTGTTCTGCAGGGCAATCCTGCAAACATCAGGGTTCTGCAAGGTGGAGGGCAAAGCGGCAACGCCGGACAAGCGCTGACTCCCATCGTGGTCGAAGTTACGGACGCAGGCGGAAACGTTCTGCCCAACGTGCCAGTGGAGTGGCAGATTCCAAACTTCTTCCCGGCGGCCACAAGCATTCAGCGAACAACGGACATCAACGGTCGTGCGGCGGCTACGCTGGTTCTGCCGACGAACCAGAGCGGCACTTTCACTATCCGCGCAGTCGCGGGTAATGCTACCGCTACCTTCAACGTGACCGTTAACGCTGTCGCGGGTGCGATCGCGGCAACCCAGGGCAACAATCAACCTGCTGCCTTGATCAACACCCCGTTTGGCCAGGCACTGCAGGTTCGCGTTACAAATGCTCAAGGGCAGGCCTTGCCCGGTGCTTCCGTTACCTTTGCCGTAACCTCTGGTAGTGCTACGGTCAATCCTGCAACCGTCACCACGGGTGCAGACGGTACGGCGTCAACCAATGTCACAGCAGGCAACACCGCCGGCCCGGTCGTGATCACTGCAACGAGTGGCACTGCCAGCGCCACGTTCAATCTGACGGTGCGCCTCGCGGGTCCGGTCTTCACGGCGAACGACATCCTGAACGCCGCGGGCTTCTCGCCGGGCGTTTCGCCGGGCTCGATCGCCTACATCCGAGCCTCCGGCATTGCTCCGAATCTGCGGGGCTCTACCACAGCAAACAACGTTGTTGGGCCGCTTCCGCTTCGTCTCGCAGACGTCGAGGTGCTGTTCAACAACGTCCCGGCACCCGTCTACGCTGTCTCCAACATTCGTAACGAGGAAAGCGTTATCGTGCAGGTTCCGTATGAAGTGGCGCCCGGCAGAGCCGACGTGACCATCCGTACATCGGGCGGCGGCGTGACGACATTGTCGGGTGTGGAGATCCTTCCGGTTAAGCCCGGGGTCTTCACGTTCACCGACACCAACAATACGACCTACGCAGTCGCGACCCGGCCCGACGGCAGCTACATCAACTCGACCAATCCGGCTCGGCGCGGCGAACAGATCCGCGTCTACGCAACGGGCCTCGGCCAAACCTCACCGGGTACGGGGACCAACCGCACCGGTGTTGCCGGGCAGGCCGTTTCGGCGTCGCTGATCGGAGGCATCAATAACGCGGGTACGCGTGTGGTCTCGGCGGAGCTGCTGCCGGGCAGCATCGGCGTCTATGTTGTGACCCTCGAGATCCCTGCGGATACGGCCACGGGCCAGAACCAGCCCATCGGCCTTGGTGTGGTCGGTACAGGCGGCAACGGTGTCTTTGCCAACTCTACCTTCATTCCGATCGTCTAGATCCCCACTCAATGAGGGCGCGGCCTCCCGCCACGCCCTCCTCCTTCACCGCTCGTCTTAACATGAACAATATGAGAGTTGCAGTTCTGACGGCGCTGTTCGGCTGTGCCATTGCGGCTGCCGCCGACTCGCCTGCCGATGTGTTCGAGAAAGCGCCTCCTCACCTCGAAACGGCGCTGCGGGAGCGGCTGGACAAGTTCATGCAGGCCCATATCGCAGGCAAGTTTCGGCTCGCGGAGGAGGTCATCCATGAGGACAGCAAGGACATCTACTACAACTCGCAGAAGACGAAGTACATCGGCTATGAGGTCGTGAAGATCGCTTATTCCGAGAAGTTCACGAAAGCTCAGGTCGTCACGGCAGTGGAGATGGACTGGGTGACGACGCGTCTCGGCAAGATCCGCGTCAAGCCGCCACTTACTACCTTTTGGAAGCAGGACGACGGGCAGTGGTGGTGGTACGCGATTCCGCAGACGGAGTGGAAAACGCCGTTTGGCACTATGAAGCCCGGTGAAGAAGCCAGTCGGTCGTTTCCCAAGGGTGCCGTTGCCGACGTGCGGCAATTGCACGATCTGGTGCAGGTGGACCGCACCGATATCCGGCTGAAGAGCGCAGAGCCTTCTGAAGAGACGGTGACGCTGCGCAGCGCGGTTGAGGGCTCGGTGGTGCTCCAGCTGGATCGGGCGAAGCTGCCGGCGGGTCTGACCGTAACCTTCTCCAAAGACACGCTTCAGGGTGGCGAGTCAGCCACGATCACCTTCAAGTATGATCCCCCCGATCGTACAGCGAAGCCGTTCCGAACGGTTGAAGTGACGGTCACGCCGATTGTGAAGATCATCCCGTTCCAGATCACATTCTCGGTTCCTCCCGAACTGGAGAAGCTGCTTCCCAAAGGTCAGAAGCCGTGACAGCACCCGCCGTCGCAGGAAAGTACGAAGTGGTCATCGGGCTGGAAGTTCACGTCCAGCTTGCCACCCGCACCAAGATCTTTTGTTCGTGTCCGACCAGTTTCGGCGCCGCGCCGAATACGAACGTTTGCCCAGTGTGTCTGGGCATGCCGGGCGCTCTGCCGGTCCTGAGCCGCGAGTCTGTACAGATGGCAGTGAGGGCGGGGTTGGCTCTGAACTGCCGCATC